>JAGCVH010000082.1 GCA_017962495.1 Bacteroidaceae bacterium | reverse complement strand
ATCGCCTCTCTCGGCTTACAACGGATTCTTCGGCTGCAATCACTTTGCTTTGTGCAACAACTACCTGCAGCAGCATGGAATGACACCAATCCAGTGGCTCTGATCACGAATTATTTTTTTATCACGAATTTGAGAATTAAAGAATTATTTGTTTTAGTTGAGAATAAAAACAATTCGAGAATTCGCTAATTCGGGATCCCATAAAATGAAAAGAGAACATATTCTTGCACATCTCTGCATCGGTAGCGCAGGCATCATCTGTGGACTGATGTCGCCCATCGGGAAGGATGCCATGCTCCACGGAATCGGAGGCATCGACATGGTGAGTTTCCGAGTGATGGGAGCATGCCTGTGCTTCTGGCTTGCTTCCCTTTTCTTCAAAGTGACGGGACAGAAGCAGGAGAAAGTGCCCAAACGTGACCTGCTGAAGTTCTTCTTCGTTGCCCTCTTCAGCGTCATCTGCAACCAATGCTGCTATACCATTGGCCTCAGCATCACAGCGCCTACCAATGCCAGCATCATGACCACAACGATGCCCATTATCACCATGATTCTGGCGGCCATTGTGCTGAGTGAACCTATCTCTTCAAAGAAAGTTTTGGGTATTGTTGCGGGCGTAACAGGTGCGCTCATACTGATACTGAGCAGCACTTCATCGGGAGGTTCCGCTGCAGAAGGAAACCTTCTTGGCGACCTGCTTGTCGTAGGTGCACAATGCAGCTTTGCCATCTATCTCACTTTCTTTAAGCACATCGTGCAGCGTTATCATGTCGTGACAGTCATGAAGTGGACTTTCACTTACGCTTGTCTTGTAATCCTACCTTTCTCGTTCCGTCATCTCAGCGCCATTCCTTTTGCCGAAATAGGTACGAAGACCTGGCTCGAGACAGGCTTTGTCGTCTTCTTCGGCACTTTCCTCGCCTACATCCTGATGATTCGCGCCCAGAAGGTGCTTCGCCCCACCGTGGTGAGCATATACAATTACGTCCAGCCCACGGTGGCTTGTCTCGTAAGCGCCATCACTGGACTGGGCGTATTCGGATGGAGTCAGGCTATGGCCATCATCCTCGTCTTTACGGGTGTGTATCTGGTAAGCATCAGCAAGAGTCGTCAGGATTTGAAAAGGGAAATGAGAAGGAGTAAAAGGGGAGAAAAAAGGGAGTAATAAAGGAGTAAAAGGGACAATGCCTTCGCCTGTCTAAAAGAGGCCCGTGATACATTTGTCCCTTTTTCTACCCTTTTACTACTCTTTTACTACTCTTGTATAACCCTTCCAAAGAATTATCGAAAGAATCATTCCTGGCACCGTGCAGGCCACTGCTGCCCAGAAGAACTGGGTGTAGCCTAGTGACTCCTGTAACCAGCCGCTCAGCATCGAAGGGATATTCATTCCTAAGGCCATCAGCGCGGTAAGGATGGCATAATGCGATGTGGAGAACTTGCCCTGCGAAGATTGTAACATAAAGACCATATAGGCTGTGAAGCCCAAGCCATAGCCAAATTGCTCCACTCCCACCAAAGAACCTATCAGCAGACGGCTTTGCGGCTGGACAATCGACATCCAGACATAGAGCAGGTCGGGCACATTGAGCATCAATGCCAAAGGAATGACACATTTCCGCAGTCCATACTTCGACACAAGCATACCACCCAGGATTCCTCCGATGGTGAGCATGCCTACGCCTATCGTGCCATAAATCAGACCATATTCTGCATTGTCGAGACCAAGGCCTCCGTTTCCGACAGGTGCCTTGAGGAAGAGTATTGTCATCTTCGAAAGCAAGGCTTCGCCCAGACGATAGAAAAGCAGGAAAAGAAGGATGAACCAAAGTCCAGGTTTACGGATAAAGGCTGCAAAAGCGCCCACCCAATCGGTCTCATCTCGCTGCACGACAGCAGAAGTTCCAGCACTGAGGTGGGGAAGCCATGTGCGATGTGCAAGGGCAAAGATAAGCATCAGACCTCCGACGCCAAGCATGACAAGAATCCATGCTCGCGTGAGGTCGCCTCCATTGCTTCGCGACAGAAGTCCGACCAAAGTCGTCAGAACTCCCGATGCAAAGATCATCGACAAGCGATAGGCCGTGGAGCGGATGCCGACGAAGAACGACTGAGCATCCTTGTCGAGTGCCTTCATATAGAAACCGTCGCAAGCAATGTCGTAGGTGGCCGAAGAAAATGCGCCCACCGTCAGAGCTATGAGACACCACACGAGCCAGTTTCCGCTGAGCAGCGAAAGCGCAACACCCGAGATACACACAGCCAATGCAACCTGCATGAGCCACATCCAACGACGCGTGTCGCCAATCCACGGGCTCCAAAGCGCCTTGAACGACCATGGCATGGCCAAGAGCGACGTCCAAGCCGCCACTTCGGTATTCGACAAACCCATATCGGCCATCATTACCACACTCAGTGTCGTAATGACCGCATACGGCAAGCCCTCAGCGAAATTAGCGCTGAGGACCCAACCTAAATCCTTCGATCTTTTATTATCCATTCAATCTTAACCTTTCGAACCTCTCTTAACCTTCCCCAAACACTGCCTTGAAAATCGTTTCGGTAGCTCCACTCTCAGCCTGCACATAACGGCCAGCACGCTGCCCAGCTTCGCGGAGAGCCTGCAAGTCAGTTATGAACGTCTGCATCAGAGCCTCATACTGTTCCGCATTGCTGATGGTGAATCCTCCCTTCGCATCGAGTAGGCCCAAAGCCTCGCGGAAGGCCGTGTGGTTCGGGCCAAAGATTACAGGCATGCCATAGACGGCCGCTTCGAGCGTGTTGTGGATGCCTACGCCAAAACCGCCGCCAATATAAGCCACCTGACCATAGCGATAGATGGACGAAAGGAAACCGATGGCATCGATAATGAGACAGTCCACGCTCGTCAACTTGCTTGCGTCAAGTTGCGAATAGCGCATATAGGGGCGCTTTAGTTTGCCTATAATGCTTTGGATGTGCTCCTCGTGAATCTCATGAGGGGCAATGATGAGCTTCATCTCAGGATGACGATTGAAATGCTCAAGCAAGATATCCTCGTCCTTCGGCCAGGAAGAACCAGCTACGAGTGTGAAGTTCCCTTGCGAAAACTCTTCAGCCCAAGCATATTGCTTAGCCTGTTGTTGGATGGCAATGACGCGATCGAAACGCGTGTCGCCGCAGATGGTTACGTTCTTGTCGTAACCGATCGATGCGAGCAGACGCTTCGACTCCTCATCCTGCACGAAGATATGACGGAAGTGACTGAGCACTGGGCGCAACACACTGCCGTACGACTTAAAGAAAGCCTGATGCTCGCGGAAGATGCCAGAGATGAGATAAGTGGGAACCTTCCGACGATCCAGTTCCTCAAGGATATTGCCCCAGAACTCGTACTTCACGAAGAAAGCGAGAACAGGCTGGGCGATGTCGAGGAATCTTCGGCACTCGGCGGGCTTGTCATACGGCAGGTAGCAAACGATGTCGGCACCCTTGTAGTTCTTGCGTACCTCATAGCCCGAAGGACTGAAGAAAGTCTGCAGAATGCGATATTGAGGATACTTCTCGCGCAATGCCTCGATGAGTGGGCGACCCTGCTCGAATTCACCGAGCGAAGCGGCATGGAACCAGATGTAACGTCGGCTCGCATCCTGTGCTTTCAGTTCGTCCACTTTGGTCTGCAGTTTCTGTTCCCAGTCCTGACGGCCTTCCTCCATCAACTTGGCTTTGCGATGCCCGAAGGCCGCAGCCAACTTGATGCCAAGGAAATAAGCGCGTGTACCAATATTATAAAGAATATTCATAAGGTCAAGAAATATAGTTACTATAGTTATTATAGTCACTATAATAAAATTGTTATGCTAGGCGCTCCACAGCAACACGAGCACGACGCAGCGACTCTTCCTTGCCAAGCAGGTCGGTAATGATGAAGATCTGCGGACCACGTGCCTCACCAACAAGTGTGCAACGGAAGGCATTCATCACGGCTCCCGTCTTGTAACCCTTGCCGGCAATCCACTCCATAACCTTCGGCTCAAGGGTTTCGCCGTTCCAGTCGTCCTGCGCCTCCAGGAAGTCACAAAGTTCGCTGACGTACTGAGGGGCCTCAGCCTTCCACCATTTCTTCATCGACTTCTCGGCATACTCTGTAGGAGCGGCAAAGAAGAAGTTGCACTGTTCCCAAAGCTCCTTGGGAAGATTGATACGCTCCTTCATCAGTTTGACGACAGTCTCAACATACTCGTCGCTCTTTGGTTCGGCACCGTGCGCAATGACCTGCTGCTTGAGGGCTTCGCAAAGGATCTTCTCGTCGCACTCCTGCAGATAATGATGGTTGAACCACAGGAGGCGCTTGATGTCGAAGTGCGCTCCGTTCTTCGAACAATGCGAGAGGTCGAAGAGTCGGATCATCTCGTCCATAGTCATAATGTCCTGGTCGTTGCCTGGATTCCAGCCCAAGAGAGCCAGGAAATTGATGACAGCCTCAGGCAGATAACCTTCCTCGCGATAACCACTATAGGTACCTGTTGGTTCGCCCGTCTCTTTGTCGCGAATGGTCCATTCGAGCGGGAACACAGGGAAGCCATACTTGTCGCCATCACGCTTCGAGAGTTTACCGTTGCCTTCTGGAGCAAGTAGCAAAGGCAGGTGGGCGAACTGTGGAGCTTCCCAACCAAAAGCGCGATAGAGCAACACGTGAAGAGGAGACGACGGCAACCATTCCTCGCCACGAATGACGTGGGTGACCTCCATCAGGTGATCATCGACGATGTTGGCAAGATGATAGGTTGGCAATTCATCGGCACTCTTATAAAGGACCTTATCATCGAGGATGGAGGAATTGATTTTCACCTCACCACGGATGAGATCGTTGACGATAACGTCCTCGCCTGGTTCGATAAGGAAGCGTACGACATAAGGCTCACCTGCAGCAATGAGTTCCTTTGCCTTATCGAGACCCAGGCTCAAGGAATTACGCATCTGTCCACGGGTCGAGGCATCATATTGGAAGTTGGGAGTAGCCTGGCGTGCTGCCTCAAGTTCCTCCTTGTTATCAAAAGCATAGTAAGCCTTGCCTGCATCGAGCAACACCTGCACATATTTCTTGTAGATCTCGCGACGCTCCGACTGACGATAGGGGCCATGGTCACCGCCAAAGGTGACACCTTCGTCGAACTGTATGCCGAGCCATTTGAACGACTCAAGGATGTATTCCTCGGCACCAGGGACGAAGCGCTGGCTATCGGTATCTTCAATACGGAACAAGAGTTTGCCGCCATGCTGACGGGCAAAAAGATAATTATAAAGACAAGTGCGGACACCACCGATGTGAAGTGGGCCCGTAGGAGATGGCGCAAAGCGTACAACAACTGGACGTGACATATTATAGGGGTTAAAAAGGGTTCGAAAGGTTCGAGGGGTTCGAGGGGTTAAGAGAGGTTCGAAAGGGGTTAACTGTCCAAACTATCGAGCAGCTTGACGAGTTGTTCGTCGATCTTGGTCAGCTTCTCCTTACAGAAAGCGAGCAGCTTGACACTGCGTTCGGT
>JAGCVH010000006.1 GCA_017962495.1 Bacteroidaceae bacterium | reverse complement strand
TCCGTTGCGGTTCGATGGACTCATTCCGTTTACCACAATATGTTCAGGCCCACTGGCAGCAGGTACGACAAAACCGCCCGGACACATACAGAAACTGTAAACCCCGCGACTGTCTACCTGCTGAACCAGACTATATTCAGCTGCGGGCAGGTAATCACCACGTCCCCTCTTATTATGGTATTGTATCTGATCGATGAGTTCGGCAGGATGCTCCAGTCGGACGCCAACAGCTAGTCCCTTTGCCTCCAATTCGATTCCATTATTATAGAGCCATCGGTAAACATCGCGTGCAGAATGGCCTGTGGCCAGAATCACAGGACCCCTAAAGAATAGTTGAGAGTTGAAAGATGATAGTTGAGAATTATTTATGGCCTCTACGCCTATCACGGTATCACTGTCGCCGTCTAAAATGAGGCCTGTCATTTTGGTCTCAAAGTGAACTTCGCCGCCGCAGCGTAATATCGTCTCGCGCATGTTTTCAATGACTCGAGGCAGTTTGTCTGTACCGATATGGGGGTGTGCATCGCTGAGAATAGTTGGACTTGCGCCATGCTGACAGAATACGCGCAGAATCTTCTCTCCATTGCCGCGCTTCTTACTTCGCGTATAAAGCTTGCCATCGGAATAAGCTCCTGCACCTCCTTCGCCGAAAGCATAATTGCTCTCCGGGTTAACCTTTTGTTCGGGACGGATAAGAGCAAGGTCCTTTTTGCGGTCGCGTACGTTCTTTCCTCGTTCCACCACAATGGGCCGTAATCCAAGTTCTATCAGTCGCAAGGCTGCAAACAGTCCGCCAGGTCCTGCCCCTACAACAATCACCTGAGGACGCTCGCTTACGTCATGATATTCAATAGGGATAAACTCCTCCTCTGGTTGTTCATTAATATAAACGCGGACGGTCAGATTCACGAATATCTCCCTTTGTCGGGCATCGATGCTTCGCTTCAGTGTTCGCACGCAAGTGATAGTTCGTTCGTCCCATCCTTGTTCGCGTGCTACATAGTGCCGTATCGACTGCTCGTTGTAAGCATCGCGGGGCGTTATTCGCAGTTGTAATTCTCGTATCATTATATTACGAAAGCGTAGTCCGTATAGGGCGTCCGATTACTTTATTCATCTTATTTTTAAAAGGACTTACATTGCTTTGGCTATTTCCAAATTCCTTTTCATGTAATCGGCAGCGTCTTGAGAGTTCATTGGCAATTTCTTGGATTCGCTGATTTTCCGCATCTTTCTCTCCACTGCTTCTTTGTGAAATTGATTGAGATAAGTCATATTTCATCGTGTTATTTTTCCTTTCTTCTGGGGACAAAGATAATGCAATTCAGGAAAAACACCAAATTTTCATCCGAAGAAGTGTATTCCGTTCGCCTCACCGTATCATATCAACCGTCTGCATGACTGCAAGAGAGTGATCGAGTAGTCGATTCATCGTAATATAGTCTTGACAATGGAAGATGTTAGCGATGGTGGCAAACTCTGGTGTCAGTCGATGACTCACGGAGGGTAGGGGAATTTGCTGAGGCTGTTGACCATGCAAGCAAAGAGTAATAGAAGACATAGTACTGACGGGACCGTCAATTCGCAACCATCCGTTGTCACCTTGCAAAAGACCAAAACTAGGAGCATCAGTGTCTTTGGCACCTGTGCAGAGAGCAAGTTGTTCAGCATATTCAAGCACCACCGTACCAGAAAGATCCACACCATTATAGCCTCGGTGGCAGTAGTAGCGTACCGACTGCGGTTCGCCCAAGAGTGCAAGTGCAAAGTGCAGGTTATAGATGTTGATGTCCATCAGAGCACCGCCACCAGCTTTAGGGTCAAAGGCAGGTAAGATAGTCCCACTCAAGTATGCATCGAGACGACTGGAACGCTGGCTGTAGTTACACTCTACATGGCGTAGAGTTCCGAGTTGCGGCAGGATTTCTGAGCGGAGGAGATGAAACGCTGGCAGGTGCAGCAAAGTCACAGCCTCGAAGAGCATCAACCCTCGCTGTCGTGCTTCGGATGCCAGATTCTGCAATTCTTGGTGACAAAGACAGGCAGGTTTCTCCAATATGACATGCTTACCAGCCTGCAGTGCCTGCAAAGCAAATGCATAGTGAACGCTGTTTATTAAGGCAATATAGACAACGTCCACTTGTGGGTCGGCCAACACCGAAGCGTAATCAGTAGTAGCAATTGGAATGTTGAACTCCATAGCCAATGCCTCTGCCTTTGCCAACGAATGTTCGCGCGCCCAAATACTGTGGATATGGATTCCTTCAGTGCTTGCTATGATAGGCAGCACTTCATACACAATCTTTCCCGTCCCTATGATGCTCAGGTTCATGACTTTAGATTATCCAAATAAGGCTCTCACTGCTTCTGCAACGCGACGGACTGGGATGAGCTCAAGCTTTAGCCGTTTCTGGTCTATTCCTTTTAGACCTTGGGCAGGGACAAGCATACGACGGAAACCGAGTTTCTCAGCCTCGGCTATGCGTTGTTCCAAACGGGCGACGGGACGAATTTCGCCGGAAAGGCCTACTTCGCCACACATGCAGGTGTCGGAATCTATTGCCGCATCCACATTACTCGACAATACAGCAGCAATGACGCTGAGGTCCATAGCCGGATCAGTAACGCGCAGTCCACCAGCAATGTTTAGGAAAACATCCTTTTGTGCAAGTTTGAAACCTACACGCTTTTCCAAGACGGCAAGGAGCATGCCCAAACGCCGCGTGTCAAAGCCTGTGGCTGAGCGCTGGGGCGTGCCGTAAGCCGCGGTGGAGACAAGGGCTTGTGTCTCAATAAGCAAGGGGCGCACACCCTCGATGGCTGAACAGATGGCAATGCCACTCAAACCTTCGCGTCCTTCGGTTAGTAGAAGCTCGCTCGGGTTGGAGACTTGTCGCAGTCCGCTTTGCAGCATTTCATAGATGCCCAGTTCGCTTGTGCTTCCAAAGCGATTCTTCTGACTACGCAGGATTCGATACATGTAGTGCTGGTCGCCTTCGAACTGTAGGACACAATCGACAATGTGCTCCAGCACCTTTGGTCCGGCCAGTGTGCCTTCTTTTGTGATATGACCAATAAGGATGATACTTGGTCCTCCACTCTTTGCATACTTTAGCAATGACGCTGCACACTCACGTATCTGGCTGAGGCTTCCCGGTGATGACTCCACAGATTCGGTGGATATGGTCTGTATGGAATCTATGACTACGATATCGGGTTGTTCAGCCTCGATGTGTTCGTATATGGCTTCAAGGGATGTTTCACATAATATTAAAAGGTGAGAGGTGAGAGGTGCGAGGTGAGAGGCTTCGCTTAGCCGGTCTGCCCTCAGTTTTATCTGTCTTGCGCTTTCCTCACCACTGACATATAGAATTTTCTTATCTTGTAGTCGGAGTACGGTCTGTAGGATGAGTGTACTTTTTCCTATGCCTGGTTCGCCACCCAGTAGGACGAGGCTACCCTTTACCAGTCCGCCACCCAGGACACGGTTCAGTTCCTGATCACCCATGTCGAGGCGTACCTCAGCGTCGGCCTTGATGTCGCCCAATGGCATGGCCTTGTTTTGAGTTGATAATTGATAGCTGATAGTTGATAGTTTGGCTGCGCCTTTTGGTGTGCTCCCGGCCACTCTGAATTCCTTCATCGTGTTCCATCGCCCACAAGCGGGGCACTTGCCCACCCATTTTGCCGATTCCTGTCCGCATTCCTCGCAGACGTACATTATCTTGTCTTTTGCCATTTTACATTTTACATTTTAATTTTTACATTCAATAATGAATGCATAGTGGTAAGGCAGGGTGCCGGGAATGGTGTATTGGGGTAACGTGTGCTTTCCCCAAGTATCTGCACCACCTACACCATGAACATTCAAGTCGATGTTTACATTCGTGAAATGCCCCCTGCCGATTTCGTAGGGATGAGCCACGTTAGCATTCTCCTCACCATAATCGAGCACGTTGAAGCATAAGGGTTGCAAGCCTTTTATCGTGATGGTCTGCACATTGTCCGTCAACGCGAACTCGCGGACATCACATCGGTATGCGTTGTCCTGCGGATGAATGTAATCGTGACAGAAGTCGCGGATATCCATCTTGTACGTTCCGATATGTTGCGAGCGTTTGCGGTCGGGATAGTTCTCCTCCGGTCCTCGGCCGTTCCACGCGATGGTTCGCATCTCCTTTGGCAGACGCATGCGCATGCCGAACTTCGGAATCAACGGAATGTTGTCGCTCGTCGGGCGGTAGTCGGCTTCCACCTTTATCTGTCCGCTACTGTTGATGCTATAGGTGAGGGTATAAACTGCACCTACGGGTAACTCGAAGCGGAACGTGCATGTGGCGATGCCGTCCTTTGTACTAACTGATGAAGCAGTCAGCTTTCGTTCGCTTCCTGCTTCTTTCCACGCCTTTGTCCGCTCGGCGAAGCCTGCGGCATGCTGGTTGTCGTTTTCTGGTTTCCAGAAGTAAGGTTCGAGGGGTGCATAGAGCAGGTTCTTGCCTCTGGCATTTATCTGGGTTAAAGCACCTTTGTTGTCAAATGTTATATATCCGTTTTCGGTAAAGGCCTTCGTACCAGTCTCTGTCTTCTCTACCTTTGGACCTTGCTTGGAAGACGCTGTTAGGTTGGGGTAGCGGTAAGCGCCCTCTACGAACTGCTCATGGGCCATTATGGTACCCTTCTTTGTCCAGGGCTTATCCTCCTTTAGGCGTGCACAGACGTTGATAAGCGTCTCGCCGTTGTTGGGTATGCGCTCTTCGCTGTAGTCGTAGTCGTCAACGCGGACAAAGGGGTCCAAGCTCCGTTTCGTTACGACACCATCCTCGTAGGAAAACGATATAGGTTGGTAGACATACTGCACTTCGTAGTAGTGGGGGTGCGGTTTACGGTCTGGTGCAATAAGTCCGTTGATGCAGAATGCCCCATCGTTGGGTTTGTCGCCGAAGTCACCGCCGTAGAGGAAATGAGATAATTGTCCATTGTCCATTGTCCATTCTTGCTCCGCGATGCTGCGCAAGCGAGTAAGCTCGAGCGGTCCATTGTCCATTTTTCATTGGATAAAGTCCCTGGTCCACCCAGTCCCAGATGGCTGCACCACAGATGCTGGAGTCGGCATAGATGACATCCCAGTATTCCTTGAGGTTTCCCACCGAGTTCCCCATGGAGTGGGCATATTCGCGCATCATGAATGGCTTGTC
>JAGCVH010000081.1 GCA_017962495.1 Bacteroidaceae bacterium | reverse complement strand
CCTTCCTCCCCGTGGGGAGGAGATTATTTCATTCTTCATTCCTTCTCTTGCGTTTTGAACCTATATTCGGGGCGGATTGAACCTATATTCGAGTGTGATTGAACCTAAGGCTTTCGGCACTCCCTCCCTTGCCTGAAATGTGTACAATGTATACAGTGTTCAGTTTTCAGTTTTCCACGTGAGGGGGTAGGTCAACAGGATGTATACATTGTATACATTTTCGCGAGTGTTTAATCCCGACAAGTTTGTTGATTCGATTGGTTATCGTATCTCTGACTCCGTCGCGCTCGGCATCCCGAATGGTGATGCTTTCTTGCTCCGACAGGCTACGCAAGTGAACAAGTTCGAGCGCATAGCGAAGCGGAGAAAGAAGATACTTTCGGTTATTCTTGCTCCGTTGCTCTACGCAAGCGTAGCCCTTTGGGCGTCCGATTACGTAACTCTGAGTCTTCTTCAAAGCCTCGAAGATATTCCCACTCGGGAATACTTCAATAAAGTGATGTAGCTGTGCTACTCCGACCTAACGGTCTCATACATTCAACAAAAAAATTGCATGCAAGCCTGCATTTTGTTTATTGAATGCATTATATCACTTTATTTTTGTGTTTCTTCTCGCTTATTCGTATCTTTGCAACATAATTACAGAACATGAGACGCCTGCTGTCACTTATTTTGCTTTTGTGGCCTTTTATTTTGCTCGCTCAGACCCCTATGGATAAGTCGCCACTGAATACGGCGACCCTGATTTCGCCGTACTATTTCGGGCCTAATGCTTTCCAGGTTCCAGAGGTGTTGGACGGGCGCGTCAGTCGTCAATTGCGGGTGGAGCTGGCAGGTGACTACTTTCATGGTACTTACGATGACCATACGACCGACATCGCTCTCAAACTTAACGTCCCTCTGTGGAGCGACCGCGTGAACCTGTCGGCATGGATGCCTGTGACGGAGTGGTGGAGAAACACGGAGGAGAACCTCAAGCGTTGCCGTGTGGAAGAGGAGAATATGGCGGCAGCAAAGAAGGGGCATGTGCCAGGCGACGTGTATGTGAGCATCGATGTCCAACTGATGCGTGAACGACGTTACAGACCTGACTGGACGGTGCGTGCAGCCTTGAGGACCGCCTCGAGCAACTATTTCTACTATGCCCGATATTATGATGGGCCAGGTTATTTCTTCGATACTTCAGTGGCTAAGTCATTAAGCGTCGGACATAACAAACAATGGGCTCATAGCCTGCGCTTGGCCCTTTTGACGGGCTTTCTCTGTTGGCAGACCGACAACGGAAGGCAGAACGATGCCGTGCAGTTTGGCGTTAAGGCGATGTGGGAAAACAGTCGCTTCTCTCTTTCTGAGTCGTTTGCGGGCTATTCGGGTTGGGAACACAATGCCAGTCATGGAGGCAAGGACGCCCATGACCAACCGATGGTGTTGCGGACAGACCTGAGCTGGCATATTCGTCAGTTCGACATCGTGGCCGCTTACCAATATGGTCTGCACGATTATCCCTTTCATCAGGTGCGATTTGGTTTAGCATACAAGTGGGACATTTTAAAAGGGAAGAAGTGATGGAGTGAAGAAGTGATGGAGTGGTCAATAAAATGAGTTATTGAGATATAGTGAGAAAGAGAAAAGGGATAAGCGCTTTATTTGTGTCGCTTCTGTCCTTGACAGTTCAGTCGCAGACCTATACGGACTCGGTTAAGGCCGAGTTCTTCCGTGACTTCTATCATCAGGACCATCTCGTACACTGGCTCGATGCCCTTAGCGACCACACTGTTTATCAAGGACTTCACTTAGGTCAGTGGGACGAGTCTGGGCAACTCATGTTCTCTCTCGATGGCAATTCATACCGATGGAACAGGTATTACCTCGATGGCTTCCGAGTGGACAATCGCTTCACTGCAGGCAGTACCAGTTATGTGCCTAATATGGAACAGTGTGACCTGCGGATAGACCCAGCTACCTCAGTAATGTCCTTCTCGCTCGATACGTTGGCTTCAGACTATGCATCCTTGAGTTATAACCGAGGAGGCCTTGGTGGAATAAATCAGACAACAGAGGGCATCGTGCATTGGTTCCATGGAACGGGAATAGAGGGTGCTTATGACCCGCAGACTATCGTTCGTCGTCAGTATGCGCGAGGGCAGGGGAGTGTTGACGTAGCCTATTCGTTTCACGACCGAGACGGCAAGCGTCTTCGTCAGCATATCGTGGCAAAGGTAGGCCAGCAAATGTATCCCAACTATAATCATGAGGGTTTGATTCCAAGCCAACCCCGATATCCTGCAGAGTATTATAAAGTGCAGTTCGATGGGCAATTGCCCTCGGGCAGGCGGTTGGATAGGGTTGGTTATCTCTTAAACCTTTCAGGTCGCGACAATTATGGGTCGGAATTCTATATGAATCCCAACGAAGTGATGCGTTTGAACACCTATTCCTCGTCGCTTTATGCCAAGCGACGAGGATTGACGACAGGCCTGACTTGGGCCACAAACCGCGTGCGACACAACGATTTGGAGTTCTTGCGTAATCTCATAGACCAGGATGGTGAGTCGTTAGAACCTTGGATGGCCGATGGAGAAACCCATGAACTGTCGTGGGCGTTCGCCTATGACCGCCCGCTGTTGCCTTGGCTCAATACTACGGCCGATGCCTACAATTCGCTTCTGCATTTCCGCCCTTCACAAGAGGCGTTTGGAAACGAGGTCTATGCCCAGCACATGCTTCAGTCTGAAGCCATACCTCTCTATCGCTATGACTGGCGAAGCAATGCCTTCACTGGCGGGCTCTTGGAGAATCGTGTAGCATTGAATGCGAGTCGCAACTATGGGGGCAAGCTGGAATTGCAAGGTGATCTCGGAGTGACGTTGGATGGAATGGTCTTGGAGGATAGAACTAAGGTGTCGCCCAATCTGTATGCCCATTTCGGCCTCGACTGGCAACCCCTGCGCTGGCTCCAAGTAGGTCTTCTGCTGGGGCATGACAGGGTGAGCTACAACATTGAGGACCTCCGCTACATGAGCCGTGATTACTTGAATGGCGACGTCTTTTTCAGTG
>JAGCVH010000080.1 GCA_017962495.1 Bacteroidaceae bacterium | reverse complement strand
GCCGTCGTCTTATGTCCAGCCGACAGCAGGATGCGTTCGCCGGTGTGGCGATCGATAATCCACAGTTCGCGAGCGAAGTCATCGCCTGCCACCCAGTGTCCGTCCTGAGAGCCAGCCACATGCCAGAAATTGTCGCCGGGCACTTGTCCTTCCAACGTCAGTTCGCGTGTGCGAAGATTAACAACGGCTATACCTGTGGCATACTCCTTGGTGCCGGAAGGTCCCCAGTCGTCGGACATGGCGAAAGACTCGAGACCGGCAATGTCCTTCTTCTCTCCCATTTGGATGGGGCGATGTCCGATAATGGCGATGACAACTTCGTCTTCGCTGATGACAGCTTCGTGCGTCACCCAATCGTGTTCCGTTTCGCGATAGATGGGACGCAGACCTGTGCCATCGGCATTGCAGATCCAGGTACGTTGCGGAGCCTTACCGCCCGTTTCCCAGCAGAAAATCACTTCTCCCGGATGCCAAGGATTGCCTTGAATATGACCCACCTTGAAATGCACGGCTACTACGGGTTCTGACTTTCCTGTAGCAAGGTCCATCTTGCCTATACCACCAGGACCAGCACCCATGTGACGCGGGCCGAAATTGGGGGAAATCTGCTCGGCAATCGGATATTTGCGCGCAAACTCCTTGTCGAGGCGGAAATAGACAAACTCCTCGCTGCCATCGAGCGCCATGTCGCCTTCGCTGCACATCTCGGCAGGAATGGTGCCGCAGATGCGTTCGTAGGCCGACTTCTTCTTGAGTTTGCCTGACTCGGAGTCGGTGAAGAGGCGTTGCAAATCGGTTTCGACGACTTCCATTCCCGTGCGTGTGCCGTTTTGGTCCTTTGCTTCGCGCATAATGTAGAGGTTCATGGATTTGCGAGCCACGCAAAGCATGCCGGTAAAGCCGCCTTCGGTGACTTGCACGATGTCGCCAGTTTCTTCGTTGACGGCCATAGCCTCTCCCTTGACACGGTCGGAGCGGAAGATGACCCATTTGCCGTCGGAAGTCCATTGGTTGTGCGTCTGATAAATCTTGGAATCTCCTGTTCCACTTTTGCTGGTCAGGAACACCAGTTCTACGCCTGTCTTGGGATCGTTGATTACTTTGCGTTCGGAGGGGAAGCGCTGCCCAATCTGCGCAGAAAGGATGAGCGTGCAGGCAGATGCTAATGCCAAGCACCATAGTCTTTTCATTCGGTTCATGTGTTTGTGGTTAGGTATTATAAATTTGTTGGCAAATATACATATTATATTTGAAAAAGCCGCGTTCAGTGTATAACTTTTTTGTATGATTCCCAAAATCTGTATGCAAATTGACCGCTTTCTGTAGGAAAAGATTGCACAAAATTTGGAATTCTTTTCGTATTCCCTTATCTTTGCACAACAAATCAATAATTACAACCATGCATAAATCTGTACCAACCATCATTCTGATGTGCCTTTGTGCTACTCTCAGCACGATGGCTGCCAACGAGCAGGAACTGGAGGCTCAACACATCATCACCGGTATCATCAACGACCTGTATGCCGCAGCTGCCTCGAATGAGGACTACTATGACGGGCGTTTCGCCTGCCACACCTGGATCGAGACGGTACGGGCTGTTGAGGAAAAGGATTCGAAATTGGAAGAAATCGGCTTCTTCAACGAGGACTATTGGACGGAGATGCAGGACGGCAATCCTGATGACCTGGAGGCCCGTGACATCAAGTTCGAACACATGGACCTGGAGGAAGGAACGGCAACTGTCAGTTTCACGCTCTACAGTCACGTACAGGTCGTCAAGCAGAAGTTCACGTTCTGTCGCGAGGAGGGAGAATGGCGCATCCACAACATCATCAAGTTCATGACGAATGCCGACGGCAAGGAGGAGGCGTACGACTATCTGGAGGGGATGAGAGAATATCTGTATGAACCAAAAGAGATGGCTGTACAACTTTACAGCATTCGCGACGTGATAGGCAATGCTGAGTTGTACGCCAAGAACCATGCGGAAGTATTCAGGCGCTTGAGCGAGATGGGATACACAGGCATCGAGGCAGCCGACTACAAGGATGGGAAGTTCTATGGCGTCTCACCCGAACAGTTCAAGCAGGATTGCGAGGAGGCGGGACTGACACCTCTCTCTTCGCACGTCAATCGCAACCTGAGTGCTGAAGAACTGGCCAACCACGATTTCACGCAGGCGCTGGCATGGTGGGATCGTGCTATCGAGGCGCATAAGGCTGCCGGCATGTTTTACATAGTCACTTCGTGGGCCGAAACACCCAAGACGCTAAAGGACGGTCAGACCATCTGCGACTACTACAATGAGGTAGGACGTCGTTGCCGTGAGGCTGGACTCAACTACGGCTATCACACGCATTCGCATGAGTTTCAGAAAGTGGAGGGGCAGATATGGATTGACAATATGATGCAACACACCGATGCCGAGAACGTGTTCTGGCAGATGGATACGTACTGGGCTGTGATGGCTCAGCAGGGACCGGTGCATTACTTCAAGAAATATCCCGGACGTTTCAAGATGCTACACATCAAGGACATCTATGAACTGGGAGAGAGCGGGTTCGTAGGGTTCGATGCCATCTTCCGCAATGCTGGTTTGGCGGGACTGGAGAACTACGTGGTGGAGATGGAGGGCAACGACGGCACGATCGACTCAATGGAGGGTGTGCGGCGGTGCGCCGAGTATCTGAAGGCGCAGGAGTTCGTGCTCCCCTCCTATTCCAAGTGATGGGGAGTTAACACGAATTATCGCTAATTATCATTAAAATATATAGATTCTAATATCCTTAATATAATCAAATTATGAAGAAGATTATAATCATTGACGGAGGTCCACGAAAGAACTTCAATACGGCCTCGATGTTGGAGAAGTTTGCCGAAGGTGCAAGTTCTGTAGGTGGAGATATCGAAGTAAAGACTGTGCGCTTGTATGGCCTCGACTACAAGGGGTGCATGTCGTGCATGGCTTGTAAGATCAAGGGCAAGGCTTCGAACGTATGCAAGTTCAAGGACGCATTGACTCCCGTTTTGGAAGAAATCGCCCAGGCTGATGGACTGGTACTCGGTTCACCCATTTACTTTGGACAGATAACCGGTCTGATGCAGGCATTCCTGGAGCGCCTGGCATTCCCCTGGCTCTCCTACAACGACTATAGCATGACAGCACCCAAGAAAATGCCCGTGGTGCTGATGGAAACCATGAACGGACTGCCCGACAGAAATAACAGCCAAGGCTATGGTCCAATGGAATACTGCATCTCTGCTGCCCTTGGTCAGCCCAAGCACGTCAATGCTTACAACACGTATCAGGTGAAGAACTACGACCGATTTGAGTTGGCCAGTTTCTCGGAAGAAGCCAAACGCAAGTATCGCGAGGAGCATTGGGCGCAGGATCTGCAAAGGGCATTCGATGCAGGTGTAGAGATGGCTTATAGTTTGCG
>JAGCVH010000079.1 GCA_017962495.1 Bacteroidaceae bacterium | reverse complement strand
TTTTGCCACATGCCAAATGCCACATGCCACATTAAGGGGGGTTTTGAGACAAGAAGGTTGGAGGTAAGAGGTTAATATATTGATTATCAATATATTATAATAATAGTATATTACATAGTAGTATGTAATTATACTCTCATTTGCCCGTTTTTAGGCGTAGTTTTGCTCATTTTTGCACTCAAACTTATAAAAATGATGTTGGTTGGGGGAGTTCATGATTTCGCCTATTTTGCCCTTTTCCCTCTGCCAAACTATTGAAGGTGCTTAATGTGGCATGTGGCAAAAGTGGCAAAATGATAACGAGGCAAACCGAAGAGGCCTACAAACAATTGCGGACAAGAGCATTATCGTACCCTTGTCCGCTTTTTGTTTCGTGCTTTCCCTTAGGTTAGATGAACAACACCTGCACGAGGATGTAGATGGGCAGCAGTACGATGAGAGAGAACTTGAGCATGTAACCGAAGAAAGATGGCATCTTGATACCGCTCTGTTCGGCAATGCTCTTCACCATGAAGTTGGGACCGTTGCCAATGTAGGTCAACGAACCAAAGAAGACTGCACCCATGCAGATGGCTCGCAGATAGGCCTCGCTGATGCCTGCCACTGCCGTTCCAACGATGGGCAAGGAGGTGGCTGTGGCGTGGAATACCATAGCCGTGGGGGCATTGTCGAGGAAGGCAGAGAGCATACCCGTGGCATAGACGAACTCCCAAGGATGCTGTACGGGCAGGGGATGCTGCGCGAGGAACATGAGGGCGGGCGTCATCGTGGCAAAGATGCCGAGGAAGACGCAAGCCACCTCGAGGATGGGTGTCCACGAGAATTCGTTGTCGATGCGCACTTGCTTCTTTGTCGTCCATATGGAGAGGCCAATGATGATGATGAATGCCCATTCGCGCAGGAGACGGAGATACCACGGGGCATCCTCAGCACCCATGGCGGGAATGTAAGTGGAATTGATGAACATCGTGCTTGCCACTACACACAAGAGCCAAACGATGTTGATGAGACCCGTAGTCCTAACCTTTACCTGCTCGCGGACATCGGCAGAGATATGCTGCCAAGGTTCCTTCTTAAAATAATAGGTATCGAGACACCAGTATATGGCCAAGAGCAGACCTCCCGTCACAGCCCATTCGGGAAGCATGGACATGAACCATCCGAAGGGGGCTCCCTTCTGGAACAGCAGGAAGAGTGGGGGGTCGCCAAGAGGGGTAAGCAGACCGCCGCAATTGGCCACGATGGCGATGAAGAACATGACGGTGTGCGTCTTGTACTTGCGCTGACTGATGGTCTGCAGAAGCAGGCGAATGAGCAACATGGCAGCACCAGTAGTCCCCATGAATGAGGCAAGCACCCAACCCAAGCCCATGATGAGGGTGTTGGTGGTGGGAGTGGCTTTCATGTCACCCTTGATGCAGATACCTCCAGTGGTGGTGAACAAGGCCATGAGAAGCAGGATGAAAGGCACATAGTCGTATATCATCTGATGTTCCAACTCGTGCGTCATTCCATGCAGGCAGAGCCATATTCCTACGGGCACACCCAATATCAGGGAAACGAGCAGTTTGTGACGATTTTCCTCCCACCATTCGCCCAACTTGGTGAGGGGTAGGATGGCGATGATCAGTAATTGCGCGGCAAAGGGGATGAGCATCCACGCAGGTATCATGTGTTCCATAGTCAAATGTGTTATGTGAATTGTTTAGTTGTTTTTAAGTTCTTTCTCTATGGGGTCGTCATACTGCTTCTGAAGCTGGCGCAGACGGCGATGCATCTGTTTCTGTACCTTGCGGTACTTGGGGTCGCCATAGAGGTTGTGCATCTCGGTGGGGTCGGCCTTGAGGTCGTAGAGTTCCCACTGGTCGATGTCGCGATAGAAGTGTATGAGTTTGTATTGCGAAGTGCGAACTCCATAGTGGCGTTTCACCATGTGTTCGGCGGGGTATTCGTAGTAGTGATAGTATATGGCGTCACGCCAACCCTTGTTCGACTTGCCTCGAACGCTTGTTCGATTGTCCTTGAGCAAGGGCACGAGTGACTGGCCTTGGATGTCCTCGGGAATGACAGCACCAGCCATTTCGAGGAAGGTGGGTGCGTAGTCGATATTTTGCACCATTTCATCGATGATTCCGCGTCGTTCATAGCCTTCGGGGAGACGCATGACAAGTGGCGTGTTGAGGCTTTCCTCGTACATAAATCGCTTGTCGAACCATCCGTGTTCGCCCATGTAGAAACCTTGGTCGCTGGTATAGACGACGAGGGTGTTCTGAAGCAGGCCGCTTTCTTCGAGATATTTCATCAATCGACCCACATTCTCGTCGAGGCTCTTCGTCACTTTGGCATAGTCGCGCATATAGCGTTGGAACTTGAATTCGGTAAGTTCGCGACCTGTCAGGGGATGGGCCTTGAAAGCGCGTGAGAGCGAGTCGTGGAATTGGAAATAGGTCTTGCGACCTTGCGCATCGAGACGATTGACATAATCGAGATAGAGCTGGGAAAGACGACTGGTATCGCCAGGCAGGTATATCTTGTTGTCGTAGATGAGGTCCATATCGTGACTGCTACCTATGGCCATCTCCTGTTGCTGGGCAGCAGGGCGACCTTCGTAGTTGTCCCAGAAGTTGGCGGGCAAGGGGAAGGTTTGGTCTTCAAATGCACGAATGTCCTTGAGGTCGGGCAACCAATCGCGGTGGCAGGCTTTGTGGTGGACGAAGAGAATGAAGGGTTGTTGCTTGTCTCTCTGTTCCATCCATCGGATGGCCTTGTCCGTGATTACATCCGTGCAATAGCCTTGCTCAACGGAACGAGTGCCGTTGTCGTGTATGAAGGTGGGATTGTAGTATTCGCCTTGCCCTTCGAGTATGTCGTAGTGATTGAATCCCGTAGGCGTGGACACGAGATGCCATTTGCCGATGAGAGCCGTCTGATAACCAGCCAATTGCATCAGTTTGGGCATAGTTTGTTGCGAACCGTCGAAGATGCCGTGTTCGTTGTTTGTGAACCCATTCTTGTGGCTGTGTTTGCCCGTAATCATGCAAGCACGACTTGGACCAGAAAGGGAATTGGCCACAAAACTATTGCGGAAGAGCACTCCCTCGTTGGCAATGCGGTCGAGGTTGGGTGTCTGGACAGGACTGTTGCCGTAGCACGACATCATTTGTGCCGTGTGGTCGTCCGTCATGATATAGACAATATTGGGACGAGTCTGTCCGAAAAGAGACTGAGAGACCGAGAGAACGATAAATTGAGAAAGGACACTCCTCTTGCTTAGTAATACGGATTGGGTGGACATAAACAAATCATTCATATTAGTTCTCATGGCTTATATATTTGGAATCCTCAATTTCTCATTCTTGCTCCTCTTTGATACGCAAGCGAACAGGTTCGAGCGTTCTCAATATCTCATTCCCTCCAACGCCTTGTTTTCTGCTGCCTCCATGAGTTCGCGCTCGCCTGGACCTTTGTCGTTGAGACCACACAAGTGGAGTACGCCGTGAATGATGACACGATGCAGTTCTTGCTCATAAGGAACACCCAACAGGCAGGCATTACTGCCAACGGTGTCGAGCGAGATGTAGAGGTCGCCCGAGACGATGTGTCCCTGGGAGTAATCAAAGGTTATGATGTCGGTATAATAGTCGTGTTGAAGGAATTGGCGGTTGACTTCCAATATTCGTTCGTCATCGACGAAGACATAGTTTATCTCACCCACGCGGCAATCATAGGTGGCGACGATCTCGCAGACCCATCGTTTGATGAGGTTTTGGTCGATGTCGGGCATAGAAACCGTGCCTTCGGTATTAAAAGTGATAACCACCTTTTCCTTAACTTTATGTTATCAATTGTTGAGAAGTTCCACTGCCTTCATTACCATGGGGTCGTTCTCGTATATGATGGAGAAGTACTCGCTCATATCCCACAAGTCGCGAGCAGTGAGGGCTTTAAGCATGAGTTTCAGTTGAGGTATGGTCTTCTCGCGTTCTTCGTCGTCCTTAGGCGTGATTTTCTGCTTCTCGCCTTCCTTGAAGATTTGTTCAATCAAGTCGTCGGGTGTTTCGTATTGTGCCTTGAACTGCTCGAAGTCAGGCCACTGCTTGGTCAGTCGCTTGCGATTCTTGTCCATGTGGCGCAGATTGCCATTGATGACCATTCCCTTTGCCGAGAGTTCACGATAGAATCGGGTGTAACGCATCGTGTCGAGCGGTATGAAGAAGTCGGGCATGATGCCACCTCCGCCATAGACTGTACGACCGAGTTTGCGTGTCTTGTATTTCAAGGAATCGGGGAAATGAATGCTATCGGCATTAGTCAGTTCTCCGTTGTTGTAACGATTGATGAGGTCGTGCGAGTAACTATCCTTGTCTCCTTTGGTGTAAGGCTTCTGAATGCTTCGACCCGAAGGTGTGTAGTAGCGTGCTACTGTCAGGCGAATCATGGAACCATCGGGCAATTCCACAGGTCGCTGTACCAAACCCTTACCGAACGAGCGACGACCTATGACAATACCGCGGTCGTGGTCTTGAATGGCTCCTGTGAGAATCTCTGCAGCTGAGGCCGAATATTCATCGATAAGCACGGCAACCTTACCCTCCTGCCATCCTTGTCCACCATTGCTGAGGAACACTTGTGCAGGCACACTTCGACCACGGGTGTAAACGATGGTGTCGCCCTTGGGCAGGAACTGACTCGTAATGTCTGCTGCAGCACCCAATAGTCCACCGCCATTCTGCTGAAGGTCGACGATGAGTTTCTTCATTCCTTTCTCTTTCAGGCGGTTGAGGGCATCCATAACCTCGTCAAGGGTGGTCTGTCCGAAACTTGAGAAACGAATGAGTCCTATTTCGGGAGTAACCATATAGGCGGCATCGAGCGTGGAAACGGGTATCTTGTCACGCGTAACGGTAAAATTGGAGACACCACGAACTCCGTCGCGAACAACTCCCAGACGCACCTTTGTACCCTTAGGTCCACGCAGACGGCTCATGATTTCCTCACGACTCATCTTCACGCCGGCAATGGCTGTGTCGTTCACTGAGACTATGCGGTCGCCTGCCAATATTCCCACTTTCTCCGAAGGACCTTTCGAAACAGGTTGGATAACGATAAGCGTATCCTCCAGAATGTTGAATTGCACGCCAATACCCTCAAAGGAGCCCTCCAGAGACTCGTTCATGCGCTTGGTATCTTTGGCATTGGAGTACTGCGAATGAGGGTCGAGTTTGCTGAGCATACCATTGATGGCATCCTCCACTTGGCGGTCGATGCTTACCGAATCCACATAATAAAGATTGGTAAGCACGGTGGCCATGCTCAACTTGCGCATAGCGGCATCGATGTGACTCATGTCGACTTGCTGCTGGGCAAGAGAGGAAGATACGAGGAAATGAGAGAATGAGAAAACAAGACTCAGGATAGATAGTTGAAATAAGCGTTTCATGCGTGATGGAATTTCAAATTTGATAAGTCAAGCCCTCGGGCAACCATTCCCGAATGTCGCGTCCATAATGGGCCAACTCGCGAATGATGCTGCTCGACACATTAGCCAAACCAGGTTGGGCAAACAGCACTACGGTCTCGATACCTGACAAATCGTGGTTGATGTCGGCTATCTGCAATTCATACTCATAGTCGTTGATGGAACGAATACCACGCAATATGAAGTGGACATCGATGCGACGGGCAAAGTCGACGGTAAGCGTATCGTAACTCTCTACTTGAACACGGGGTTCGTCCTTATAGAACTCACGAAGGGCACGGACGCGCTCTTCTATGGGAATCCAACCCCGCTTTTGCTCGTTATGCCCCACAGCAATCGTGATGTGGTCAAATAGTTTCAGACCACGCTCGACTATGTCGGCATGTCCGCGGGTGAAGGGGTCGAATGAGCCTGGGAAAAGGGCTCTCCTAAATTCATTATTCAAAGCTCAAAACGGTTTAATGCTTAACTTTTAACTTTCAACTCTTCGCTCTGCTCTATTGTTTGCGTATCATCGTGTTTGGGCAAGTAATCGGACGATCATAGGTCCTCGCTTGCGTCGTCTACGGAACAAGAACCATCACCCCTCTTCGTCCTCCTCTGCCAAATCTTCCTCAATAACAAGGTTGTTGATGATGAACTCCTGACGGTCCATGGTGTTCTTGCCCATGTAATACTCCAGCAGTTCGGCCACCTGGTCGCTTTTGTGCAGACTTACCTGTTCCAGACGGATGTCGGGACCAATGAAGGTCTTGAATTCATCGGGACTAATCTCGCCCAGACCTTTGAATCGGGTGATTTCGGGGTCAGGTCCCATGTCCTCGATAGCTTGGAGACGCTCCTCCTCCGTGTAACAATATTGTGTGATGAAATCGGCGTTTTCTGATATCTGACGGCGTACTTTGGCCTCTTGGTCTTGTGCCGCTTCTTCCAGTTCTTTCACCTTTGTCTTGCCCAGCTTCGACTTGCGGGCTCGAACTCGGAATAGTGGTGTTTGCAGGATATAGACATGTCCTTTCTTGATGAGTTCAGGGAAGAACTGCAGGAAGAAGGTAATCATCAGCAGTCGGATGTGCATACCATCGACATCGGCATCTGTGGCTACAATGACTTTGTTATAGCGCAATCCGTCCAATCCGTCTTCGATGTTCAGGGCTGCCTGCAACAGGTTGAACTCCTCATTCTCATACACAACTTTCTTGGTTAGTCCGAAGCAGTTGAGGGGTTTGCCTCGAAGCGAGAATACGGCTTGCGTGTTCACGTCACGACTCTTCGTGATGCTTCCGCTGGCAGAGTCTCCCTCCGTGATGAAGATGCAGGTTTCCTCCTGTAGGCCATCCTTCTTGGTGTCTGTCAAGTGAGCACGGCAATCGCGCAATTTGCGGTTGTGTAGATTAGCCTTCTTGCTGCGTTCGCGAGCCAGTTTTGCCACACCGGCCATAGCCTTACGCTCTCGTTCGCTTTCCTGCACCTTTTGGAGTATGACATTTGCCACATCGGTGTTTTTGTGCAGGTAGTTGTCAACCTGTGCCTTCACAAAGTCGCCAATGAACTTGTCAATTGAGATGCCTCCTTCGGGAACGGTGGTCAGCGAACCCAATTTCACCTTTGTCTGACTCTCGAACAGCGGGTCTTGTATCTTGATGCTAATGGCACCTACCAGTCCGTTTCGGATGTCGGGATATTCATAGTTCTTGCCCGAGTAATCTTTAATGACCTCAGCAATGTATTTCTTAAAGGCGGCTTGGTGTGTTCCTCCCAATGTCGTGTGCTGACCATTCACAAACGAATAGTACTCTTCACCATTCTGGTTACAATGGGTGAATGCAATCTCGATGTCATCGCCTTTGAGGTGAACAATCTCGTAAAGCGGATTGTTGGTCATGCGGTCGGTAAGCAAGTCCGACAGACCATTTCGCGAAAGGATGCGTCTCCCGTTGAAGATAATGGTCAGTCCCGTGTTGAGGTAGGTGTAGTTTCGGAGCAGAATCTCGATAAATTCGGCCTGGAACTGGTAATGCTTAAACAAGGAGGCATCGGGTTCGAAGAAGACATAAGTACCATTCTCCTCGTCGCTCTTGCCCGTTTCATCACTTGTGAGCAATCCTTTTTCAAACGTAGCACGACGCATCTCTCCATCGCGTACCGAACGAACTTCGAAGTAATTACTCAAAGCATTCACAGCTTTCAGTCCCACACCATTCAATCCGATACTCTTTTGGAAGGCCGAATCATCGTACTTTCCTCCCGTGTTGAGCATCGACACAGCGTCAACCATAGCCCCCAAGGGAATGCCACGTCCATAGTCGCGAACCGATACACGCAGGTTGTCCTCCATGTCCACCTCGATGCGCTTTCCGGCACCCATGTTGAATTCATCGATACTGTTGTCAATAACCTCCTTCAGCAAGACATAAATACCATCCTCCGAATGGCTTCCGTCGCCCAGACGGCCTATGTACATACCTGGTCTGAGACGGATGTGTTCCATGTCAGACAGGTGTTTGATGGTGTCGTCGTCGTAGTTGTTAGGGGATAATTGTGATATATTGTTCTCTTCTATCATAATGACTTTTTGAATGCACAACGGCGTTTATGAATCACGCAGTCGAGGTATTTCCACTGCGATTGACTGGGAGCATTATCTTCCAGTTGGTGGTGTGTCTCTGCCCACTCATATCCATCCTTAATAGTCTGCGGGATGATGTCGGCAAAGAAGAGTGCATTGGCACCCTTGTCTTGGTATTCGGGCAGAACGCCCACGAGTAGCATGTCGAGCACCTGGGGATGGCGATTGAACCACAAGGCCTTAGCCATGTGCCACCATCCGAAGGGGAACAACTTTGCCTTTGCCTTTTGTATGGCACGACTGAGGCTGGTGATGCAAATGCCCATACCGATAACCTCGCCTTCAGCAGTTTCCACAACACTGAGATAGCGCTTGTCGAGATATTGCAAGTATTGTTTGGCATAGGTCTCCATCTGTTCGGGGTCTAACTCACAATACCCATAAAGATTGGCGTAAGCCTTGTTCACGACATTCAACACCTTAGGGATATAGCCTCCTTCGCGTATCTCTTTCTTGTTCTTGAACTTACGCAGACGGAATCCATAACGCTTCTTCACCATCTCTGCAACTTTGAAATACTTCTGTGCGCTGGCTTCGTGATCACCCTTTGGCACCAGCACCTTGCGCTCCACCCAACCTACTTCCTTTTCATAGCCCAGTTGACGCATGTGTTCGGGATAATAGGGATAATTGTAAATGGAGTTCATGGTAGAGAGTTGGTCGAAGCCATCGGTAAGCATGCCTTCAAGGTCCATGTCGGTGAAGCCAAGAGGACCTACGATTGCGTCCATTCCCCGTTCGCGTCCCCATTGTTCTACGGTATCGAGCAAGGCCTTGCTTACGCTGAGGTCATCGATAAAGTCTATCCATCCGAAGCGAACATGACATTCTTTCCAGTGCTCGTTGGCCCGATGATTGATGATAGCCGCCACACGACCAACTATCTTCCCATCGCGCCATGCCAGGAAGCAAGCCACGTCACAAAACTTCAAGGCGGGATTCTTCTTCGGATTGAATGTATCCAGCGTGTCTTCCAGGAAGTCGGGCACCGCATAAGGGCAATCCTTGTACAGTTCCCAATTGAAACGAACAAACTGTTTCATTTCTTTGGCAGTAGCAACCGGCTTGACAATCACACTGGTTGTGTCAATTTCTTTCATAGGAAAAAGAGTTATACATATTAACGCACAAAGATACAAAAAAACATTGAGAATAAGCATATCTAGCTTCTCGTTTTTGGAAAATTTAATGTTCTTTTCCGCATTTGTCAGCTAATTATTTGGAGATAAACAAAAAAGATGTTAATTTTGTCCAATAATAGTGTGAAAAAATTTTAATTTTATATCAAAATATCAAACTGTTATGAAGAAATTTCTTTTAATGGCGCTCCTGTTTATTAGTGCCGTACCTGTTTTGGCACAGGAGAGGGAAGAGACCGGACATCCCACTGCACCTTACAATTTTATTGGTTTGCAAGGCGGTGTTCAGAACACTTTCAACAACGAGTTTAACAATTGGAAGACCTTTACCCCGACTGCCAGCTTCAGCATTGGTCGCTGGTTCACTCCTGTCATAGGAGCTCGTCTGCATCTCAATGGTGCTTGGTCAAAGTCAGGTGTTAACTACCTGCTTGCCGACGATGGTCATTACAATTACAACTACGTGACTCCTACAGCCGACGTGTTAGTTAACCTTTGCACATTGTTTGGCAAGAAGGACTGGTATCCCGTTAACCTTATCTTCGTAGGTGGTCTGGGTGCTAACTATGCATTCGAGAACTACTATCGTAGTGAAGAGAAGGCTCTTGGTTCTACCATGCTTTATGCCGATAATGACAATCGTTGGGCTTTCAATGGTAAGGTAGGCTTGATGCTGGACATCCCCATCTGCAAGTGGTTGAGCTTCAACCTCGAGGGTGACCTGAATGCTCGCTATGTTGGCAAGAGCGCCGTCTTCAACGACGATATTCTGCAGTTTGTTGGCCAGGCTGGTCTGACCTTTAAGTTTGGCTACAAGAAGGCAAAGCCCGCTCCCGAGCCCGTTGTTGCTGAAGTAGAGCCTGTTTACAGCACTCGCATCGACACCATCTGGTACGACGATGTTCAGTACAAGGACAAGTTCGATGGCCAGAAGACCGAGTGGAAGGTTTACTACGACCTGCGTGGTAGCGACTTCCCCGAGGCTGCCAAGGAATTGAAGGAAGCTTGTGACTTTGCCAAGAAGTACGAAGGCGTGAAGATGAATGTTGTAGGTTATGCCGACAAGGGTACAGGTAATCCCAAGATCAACATGGAGTATTCGAAACTGCGTGCTGAGAAGGCCGTTAAGGCTCTGAAGGATGCTGGCATCGATGGCAGTCTCATTTCGATGGATTATAAGGGTGACACCGTTCAGCCCTTTGCCGACAACGACAAGAACCGTGTAGTCATCATCACTGCCCAGGGTACGGAGAAGACCAAGGAAAAGGTTGTTACCAAGAAGTTCCGCACCAAGGAAGTACGTGAGCGCGTAAACTAATCTGAATTTAACCTTATAGCCGTTCAACTTTTAATTAACAATACTATGAAGCAATTAAAATTATTCTTTGCTGTCGCTTTGATGGCTGTTTCCATGTCGGCCAATGCACAAGAGACAACGGATGGCAAGGACTATAAGCCCTTCCCACACATGTTTATTGGTGTTCAAGGCGGTGGTCAGACCACCTTCACCAACTACGATCAGCTCAAGCTGATTACCCCCACTGCCAGTGTTTACTTTGGCGGTTGGTTCACTTCTGTCGTAGGTGCTCGTCTGCATGTCAATGGTATTTGGAACAAGGGTGGCTTCGAAGGCTTTGACGCTGATAAGAATGCACTCGACTTCAAGTACAATTACAAGTATGTGACCACAGACGTTGACCTGTTGCTGAACCTCTGCACACTGTTCGGCAAGAAGGACTATTATCCCGTTAACGTTTATTTGATTGGCGGTGTTGGTCTGAACTATTCTTGGGACAACGACGACGCTTATGCTCATCGCGATGTAATGCCTCTGGCTTGGAAGGACGACCGTCTGAACCACAATGGCCGCATCGGTGCTATGCTCGACATCAATCTGGCTAAGCATTGGAGCCTGAACCTGGAGGTTGACGCTAACAGTCTCAGCGACCGTTACAACAGCAAGATTGCTGACAAGGACGACTGGAGTGTTACTGCTCAGCTGGGTCTCACCTATAAGTTTGGTTTCAAGAAGGTTAAGAGAGAGCCTGCCGTACAGGCCGTTGAGCCCGTTTATGCAACTCGCATCGACACCACTTGGTACGATGATGTAAGCTATAAGGATGTAACAGCCGACCGCGACATCAAGAGGGAAATCTTCTTCGCCATCCGCGAGTCCGATGTTAGCTCTGAGCAGGCTCAGATTGCTCAGGTTGCTGAGTTCCTGAAGGGCGTGAAGGATGCAGAAATCCACATCACAGCCTATGCCGACAAGGGCACTGGTACTCCCGAACTGAACATGAAGTATTCGAAGGAGCGTGCCGAGAAGACAAAGAAGGCCCTCATCGACCACGGCGTTGATCCCAAGATCATCAAGTCTGTTGAGTGGAAGGGTGATACCGTTCAGCCTTACGCAGACAACGACAAGAACCGTGTAGCCATCATCACCGGTCATGGTGTTTACACCGACAAGGAGAAGGTGACAACCAAGAAGTTCCGCACAAAGGAAGTTCGTTATCAGGTTGAATAATATCATATCTGATTAACGACGATAAACAGAGCCGTCCCCGACGCTTGTTGGGGACGGCTTCATTTTAGGACTCATACCCGACATGCTCATGCTATGAAACCCCGCATACTTTTTCTTTTACGCACTTATGTGGTGACGGTGGCGATTTTTCTTGTGGCAAAGATTGCTTTCATGTGCGCCAATCATGCCGACCACTTCTTTTCGGTTGGCGATGTGGCCGACGTGTTGCGTCACGGGCTTACGCTCGACCTCTCCACAGCGTTTTATTTCTTCGTCCTACCCCTGCTCTTGATGCTCGTTTCATTGTGGTGGTGGGGTAGAGGACTGCGTCGCGTGTTGCGTGTCTATTTCCTTTTGGTATCCTTTGCCTTTGCGCTTGCTTTCGTGGCCGATACCAGTCTCTATCCTTTCTGGGGTTTCAAGCTCGACGCCAGTTGCTTGCAATATCTCTCTTCGCCTGAGACCGCTGCAGCCAGTGTCTCCACCTCCTTCCTTTTGCTACGTCTCCTTGTACTCTTGTGCCTGACGGTCATTTTCTTTTTGCTCTATGTTTGGCGAATGCCGCACCTGCAGGCGATGAAGCGCAAATGGCCATTCGCCTTACTTTGTGTCCTTGCCCTCCCCTTGGTGTTCATAGGCATCCGAGGAGGCATAGATGAATCCACCACCAACATCGGGCAGGTCTATTATTCCCAGCAGGCTTTTCTCAATCACTCTGCTGTCAATCCCGTCTTCAGTTTCCTTTCTTCGTTCGAGAACACGGGTCAAAGTGATGTTCGTTACGAATTCTTTTCCGATGAGGAGTGTGCAAGCATTCTCGACGGCGTTTTCGATACGCGTTCGCTCGATACCGATTCCTTGCTTCGTACGCGGAGACCTCACATCGTGCTTATCATGCTGGAGAGCTGTAGCGGTCAGTTTACTATGATAAGTGGAAGGAACGATGTCACGCCCAACCTCAACCGCTTGGCTTCGGAGGGCATATATTTCTCTCAATGCTACGCCAATTCGTATAGGACCGACCGCGCTACGGTGTGCATCTGGAGTGGCTATCCCTCATTTCCTACAATGAGCCTGCAGAAAGTTCCGTCCAAGAATGCCCATCTGCCAGCTCTCTCCCGTTCGCTTCGCGATGAGGGTTACACCACATCGTACTACTATGGAGGCGACATCAATTTCACGAAAAAGCGCAGTTATCTCGTGAATTGTGGCTTCGAGTATCTGAGTTCGCAGGACGACTATCCCCGGTCCTTGCGCGTCGAGTCGAAGTGGGGCGTTTGTGACGAGATAGTCTTAGACACCATTGCTTCCGCCATAGAGAAGTGGGCAGTAGGACCTGCCGAACCGCGCCATCTCATCGGCTATAACACCCTTTCGAGCCACGAACCTTGGGAGGTTCCCCATCAGGCTTTGGCCGACCCTGTGGATAATGCTTTCCACTATCTTGACCATTGCATTGGGCAGTTTGTCGAGCGTATGCGTCGTTCGCCTTTGTGGGACGACCTCCTCATCGTGATGCTTCCCGACCACGGGGTCAATCATGCGGGTTTGGACGAGACCTCGGAGTTGAAGATGCATATCCCCATGCTCTGGGTGGGAGGTGCTGTTCGCCAACCTCGTGTGGTTGATGCTTATTGCAATCAGACCGACCTTGCCGCCACGCTTCTTGGGCAGTTGGGGATAGCACACGACGATTTCCTCTTCAGTCGCGATGTGTTGGGTCGTCAATATACCCGCCAGTTTGCCTTCCACACATTCAATAATGGTTTCTCTGTAGTCGATTCCACGCGGTTCTTCGTCTATGACCTCACCAGTCAGCGACCTATGGTTGGCGACGACAAGCAATTGGAACGCCTGGGCAAGGCCATATTGCAGGAGACCACTCGCGACCTGTCGGAGCGGTAAATCCCCTCTTTTATAATATATAGGTAACGCGCGTGCGAGAGTTATGCTTTCTCGCACCGGATGAGTGCATGCTGTCCGTCGCTCAGTGTGGTGGCAAAGAGATAGGTTTCGCCTCCCTCGGCCAGATGCAGTTGGCGTCGCAGTTTCTCTACACTGGTTGGGAAGTTGCGAACGGTAAGGTTTGCCTTTTCAAGGTCGCCTATCAATGCTTTCAGGTTTCGTTTCCCAAAGTCGCTTACGCCCTTGATGCGGAATCGCCGTCCTGGGAAATGGGGGATGAACTGCTCGCTCACAAACAAGTTGCTCCTCGCATGCAGTTTCGCGATGGGGTATTTCCTGGTCAAAGCGTCACAGACGCCTGCCTTCAGGATGGAGGCATTAGGTTCGTAGAGAAAAGGCCTTAGGTTCGATTCGTTTGAGCCTGAGGCCTTATTCAATAAGACCTTAGGTTCGATGGTCGATGAACATAGGTTCGAGTCAGGGTGTGTAATTGTTACCTCGTCATCGTCAGTTCCCAAGTTCACACAGTGCATAGTTACAGGTCCTTCCTCGCCTGCTTTCATCACCATCAGCAACTCCTTGCATTCGCCCTGAACGCTTACCACATGTACCTCTTTGACGCCGTGCAGTTCACGCAACGCCTGTGTGATGTCGAGCATGGGCGACAGCTTCACCATTACCCATTGTGAGTTCGCGAGTAGTTCGTCCTGCATTTCCAGCAGGTTAGGCGTACAGTCTTGGATGGAGACCGTCTTCCTTCCCACTCCATCGCGACGGGCAGGATCAATAAAAAAGAGTGAAGAATGAAGAGTGAAGCGCTCGGCCCGCAGGGACGCTTTCGTAGAGCATCGGAGCAAGAAAGAAGAATGGTCAGTACAAGTCGCATCTTCAATTCCCAGCAATGGGAAATTATGCTGAGCCAGCTCGATGAGCTGAGGCTGTACTTCCACATAGGTGGCTTCGCGGAACAGAGGTGCAAGCTGAGAGAAGTCCACACCCAGTCCGCCTGTCAGGTCCACCATCGATGTCCGCCCTTCTGGAATCAGTCTTTCCACGATGCCTCGCTTGTATCGTGCCGTCTCCTCGCTTGAGCATTGTTCCATCGACAATCGTGCGGGATACCACAGTCCTTCGGTTGCGGCCCACGACGGAAGTTTTCGTCGGGCTATCTGCCAGCCTTCAATCTGCTGCAGACACCATTTCAGGTCCACTCCCTCAGGGGCTCGTGTCAGTGCCAGTCGTCTGACATCCTCTTCCCTATGCAGTCGTATAAACTCCTCGTTCGTCATACCGAAGGCGAAGGTACAAATAATTCTTCAAACCATCAAATATACAGTTACTCATTTATCACTTTTTCCTCGATGAAATCGAAGATTTTTATATGCATTTTCACCTGGGCGGACAATTCGGACAATTCGGACAATTATTTTTGCACGCTTTGTACGGATGAGTCTAACGCCCCCCTCTCCTTGTCAGCTCAAATGAGTGAGGAAAAGAACGAAAAATAGCGAGAAAAGAGTAAAAAATAGATATAAATATATATAAAATAGTACCTTTTTATCGATAATATATTATTACTAATATTATATAATTAATTGTATATTAATTAGTTATAAATATATTGCCCCTTCCTTCTACGCCCTAAACGCGTAAAAAACGCTGTCCGAATTGTCCGAATTGTCCGGACTGCCTGACAGCGGAGTAAAAAGGGTTATTTTTGCCTGTATTTTGTGATGTTTTCAGGCGAGAAAGCTATAGTTTGGTGATGAATCAGTTGATTTGTTTGCGCCCATTGCTGACAACGAGGCCTTGATAGCCTTTGCCGACGGGACGACCGGAGAGGTCGTATTTTCTTCCCTTTGCATTTCCTCTTTTAATAGGAAGTATGCGTGTGGGCGTGAGGCCAAGAGTCTTGGAGAGTTCGGGATAACGGTCAACGGCTTCTTGAGCCGAGAGGAAGTCTATATCGTCGATGTAAGCCGTACCCGAGGTGTTGGAGGCAGTCAGACCAAAGCAGGTAATCATAGCCTTTCCGTTGGCGGAAATCAGGATTTGGTCTTCTTCGTTAGCCGTCCAGTAGTCGGCAAGTCCGCTGTTCTTCACGTCCCAAAGAAAGTAATAGGGGTTGGAGGCACCTGTGGCGTGATAGCTGTAGGTGGGAGCCACTTGCGAACCCTTGTTGCATCCGTTGAACCACCAGAGATAACTGTAACCACTGCCAGTTCGCAATTGTGTACCACGAACGAGAAGCAAGTTCTGGTCAGGTCGTACATAAGAACTGTCGCTGTAGCGCGTGTCGAGTTGCAGAGCTATGTTGTTGGAACCGGAAGCCCCATTGACCTGAATGATTCCGTCAGAGGTATATGCCACACTCTTGACGCGAGCAGCATCGGCACTTATCCATTGCTGGGGAACGAAAGTGTAGTGTTTCAGCTTCGAACCTTCGTATTCCTTCAGCAAGCGGATGTAATACACACCAGGTGTTGGAGAAGAGCCTGATGCCGTGAAACGAACCGTGATTGTATCCTTGACCGAACCATCGCCACGTGTCAAAAACTTCGATGAAATGGGGTATTCTACATTGAAGAAACCATTAGTTGTACCAGAAATGGTGACATCGCGGAACTTCTCTCCATCGATGGAAATAGTACAGGTTCGACCTTTATCAGCACCAGTATAACGAACCATCAGGGAGACTCTGTCCACTATGCCCTTTGTCTCCAGTTCGTACTGAAACCATCTGCCGCTCTGGGCATCGATGTAGTATTCGCCCTGATAGGAACCTGTGCCGAAATTGCCTGTGCGTCCGTGACCCGCATCACTCTGTTGTTCGCCTGTGGAGATGGCATCGAGTGTGCGCTCTTCCAGTCGCATCTTAGCGGCCTCCTCTGCTTCCACCTCCTCACGAATCTTTTCCCATTCGGCTTGGGTCAGTTGCTGGAAGTAGGTCATATAACGTGCTTCGTGAACGGTGTAGAAGGGTTGCAGAATCAGGTTTGACCAGCGTTCGCTGTTGAGTAGGGCGGGGCGTATGCCAAACTTCAAATTGTCGGAGTCGATGGGGTAGATGTTGTCAAGCACGTCAGCGCGGCTTCCTATGAGCATGGGTGCAGAGGTGAGGCTGAGCTGAGCACCGAGTGAGGGGGCATGATCCATGCGTCCCTCGCCTGCAAACTGGCCTGTGAGGTTCTCCGTCGAAGTTATGGCGCCAAGAAGAATGGGGCCATAGCGGAAGGCAATATAATTGGAGAGGTGGGGACATTCCTCATAGCTGAGGCTCATGGGCAGGTCGATGGTCACTTGCTCGCCAGCCTTCCAGCTCTTGCGTATATATTCATAGGTAGAGGCCTTGCCTGTGGCCCATTGCGGACGACGGATGGCGAGGCAATAGTTGCCAGCTTTAGTGATGGTGAGCATGGATTGCTGTTCGTAGGGGAAGCGTGTCTCCTGACGGACGCCAAAGGTCTCGTTCTTCAGTTCGCTATTGATGAAGAGGTTGACAAAGAGGGTGTCGCCGATGTGAGCATAGATGAATTCGCCATACTTCGAGTGGTTCTCCATGCCTGTGCCTACGCAACACCACATGCCTTGGTTCACCTGACTGTACATGCGATAGTGCTGAGGACGCAGGGAGGTGAAATAAACATATCCGCCTGTGGTTGGGTTCTGGGTGGAGAGGATATGATTGTAGGTGGCCTTTTCAAAGAAATCAGTCAAAGCAGCATTGCCTGGAAGGTCGAGAAAAAGATCTTCGGTCAGTTTCAACATATTGTTGGTGTTGCACGATTCTGGACCATTGGGATTGTTGATATAGCGGTCGGTGTTCTGGCTGGGCATGAAATGTTCATCGACACTATTTCCACCAATGCAGGCCGTACGGTTCTGCACGACATCGCGCCAGAAGTTCCATGCTGCAGTCTTGTAAGTACGTGTGCCGTCCATCTGTCCGATGCGGTCGAAACCTATGTACTTAGGCACTTGGGTGTTGGCGTGACGATTGTCGAGGAAGGTCGTAGAGAGCGACTGCATGCCGTCAACCATCGTCTTGTGACTGAAGCGCTTGGCTGCAGTGAGGTATTTCTTGTCGCCCGAAATTTGATAGGCGTCTGCCAAGGTCTCGTTTACGCCACCGTGTTCGGTATCGAGGATGGATTGCATCTGTGATTCGCTGAACTTGGCAACAACGTTTATTACCCAGTCGCACATCTTCAGGAACATCTCCTTTGCTCGTTCGCTACCTCCATAGACATAAGCATCGCGCAAGCCTGCCATCACCTTGTGCTGCACATAGAAGGGAACATGACCGCGACACTGGTTGAAGGTGTCCATATTGCCAGCGTAAAGCGTTGTCCACAAAGCATTGTTGGGATAACCGCCAATATAGCCGTAAAGGCCAGTCTGGTCCGAATCGAACTTCTTTTGGCAACGCTCCATCACATCAAGCATGTATTCCATGCGCTCTTTCAGACGCTTGTCACCACTGGCGGCATAGCCCATGGCCAGAGCCGACAAGTAGTGTCCGCCCACATGACCATCGAGACGGAAATTGCCACTTCCCCAGTTTGGGAAGTTCGGATGCTTCGATTCCCATGTCGCATCAATGCCTGCCTGCCGTACGTAGGGCGTGAGCAAACGGTCCATGTCGTACTGCATGAGTACCTCGTTGTTCAAGAGCAATGCATTCTTGAACATTCCTTCGCCGAGAGTCACCTCTGAAAGGTCGAAAAGGTGCGGGTAAAGCTTACTCTGTGCCTGTGCGCTAACATGGACACAAACCAATAATACCAAAAGTCCGAAAAGTCTCTTCATGACATCAAAATATTAGAATTTGGTTGTAAAGTTATGAAAAAAAGCAGACATGACAAAAAATGCATCTCAAAGATGTACTTATGAGTGGGCAACCAACGTACTTTCTTTCTATACTCTTAAAATATTATCCAAATGTTACATTAGTGTAATGCCGTTTTAAATTATTTCTGTAATTTTGCAGCAAGAAACTCATTAGCGATACTTCTCATACTATGAAAAAGTTACTGATAGCATTCCTGACCTTGATTGCCATAAAATCGACAGCACAAAAGCCCGATACACCGGCGTCTCAGCAGGAGAAACTGGACCGTGGGTTCGTGTGTATAAATACGGCTGCGACCTCATCGTTCCTCACATGGAGGTTGCTTGGTAGCGACAACGAACATACATCGTTCCTCGTTCTAAAGAATGGGGTAGTAGTAGGCGACACCATTCGCAATGCCACAAGCAAACGAGTGTCTTCAAATGCTACGGCTGAGTTTCAGTTAGTTACACTGCAGAATGGGGTTCCTACAGACACCATCGTCCCCGTTGATTTTAACAAGCGTGGATATCATCTGTTGCAACTCGACCGTCCTGCCGCTGCAAGCAATCAAAGTGGAAACTACACTTACTCGCCTAACGACTGTTCGGTGGGTGATGTGGATGGCGACGGCCAATACGAACTCATCGTGAAATGGGACCCCAGCAACTCGAAAGACAATTCCCAGGATGGTTATACGGGGAACGTGTATTTGGATTGCTATCGTCTGTTTACTGGCGAGAAACTTTGGCGTATCGATCTCGGTGTGAACATTCGTGCCGGAGCACACTACACGCAGTTTCTTGTTTATGACTTTGACAAGGATGGAAAGGCGGAGTTGATTTGCAAGACGGCACCAGGTTCGATGGATGCGGAAGGAACGTACGTCAATAAAGTTGCCGACCTTGTCTCGATTCGGAATGCTAACAACACGAAGGACTGGCGCAACTCAAGCGGTCGCATCGACGGTGGGCAGGAATATCTGACGGTGTTCGAGGGACTGACGGGCAAGGCCATCCACACCATAGCCTACTGGCCGAACCGCAATGCATCGGCATCGTTGAGCGAGGCTTCGGGTTCTTTCAACTGGGACGACCGAAGTGGAAAGAGTGACTATGCGAACTATGGCAATCGCGGTGAGCGCTATCTGGCTTGTGTAGCTTATCTGGCAGGTCAGGAAGAACGACCTTCAGCGGTAATGTGTCGTGGATACTATACCTTTGCCTATCTGTGGGCAGTGGATTTCGATGGCGAGAAACTGAAGACCCGATGGCTTCATAGTTCGGACAAGAAGGATAGCTATAAGTTACGGGATTCCAGTGGTAAGACTACGACTTATACGCCTGCTGCTGGTACAGCGGGAATGGGGCGTAACACCATGTATGCCAATGGCAATCACAACTTATCGGTAGCCGATGTGGATGGAGACGGATGTGATGAGATTATCTGGGGGTCGGCAGCTCTTGACAATGACGGTAAGATGCTTTATGCTGTAGGCTTTGGGCATGGAGATGCCATCCATCTTGGAGATATGAATCCAGACCGTCCAGGCTTGGAACTCTTTGACATTCATGAGGAAAAGGGTGAATATGCATGGGACCTTCATGATGCTGCTACGGGAGAGATTCTATGGAAGGGTGGACAGAGTGGTTCTGATAATGGTCGAGGGTTAGCCGCAGACATCGTCACTGGCAATCGCGGTTATGAGTTTTGGTCGTCTTATGGTGGCTTCGACAAGGAGAGTCGCAATCAAAATCCATTTAATGCCATCACCGGTAGGGAGGTTGGTTCTCAAAAAGCATCTATGAATTTCCGTATATACTGGGATGGTGACGTTTATGACGAACTGCTCGATGGCACCACCATCACGAAGTGGTCCTCAAGTGGTACGACAGAGTTGGGTGTCTTTGCGACAGTTTCCAACCAGAAGACATTTTCTTCTTTGGGGATGAATCCCGCTTCGTGCAATGGGACGAAGGCCACTCCTTGCCTCCAGGCCGACCTCTTCGGCGATTGGCGAGAAGAAGTAATATGGTGGAACAGTAGTGACCCCTCGCAATTGTATATTGTGAGCAGTGCTACAGCAACAAAAATTAGAGTACCAACGCTGATGCATGACCATACTTACCGCATGGGCATCACTTGGCAAAATTGTGCCTACAACCAACCGCCTCACCTCGGTTATTATCTTCCCGATTATGCCGATTCGTTCCAGGGTGTGGAGGATGATGTAACAGCCATTACTGACGTTCGTCGAGACAAAAGGGTTGTTGCTCGTTACTATTATAACTTGCAAGGCCAACAAATTGAATCTCCTGCGAAGTCCTCACAAATATATATGGTAAAGGAACACCATGCCGATGGTTCAATCACAACGAAGAAATATCAAAAGAAATAAATTCCCTTACGCTTCAGCCTCATTCAAGGCTTTGAAATAAACAAAGATGATGGTTTTATAAACATAAAAAAGGAGTCACGATTCTTCGTAACTCCTTTTGTTTCAGTGTGGACCAGGTAGGGCTTGAACCTACGACCTCCAGATTATGAGTCTG
>JAGCVH010000078.1 GCA_017962495.1 Bacteroidaceae bacterium | reverse complement strand
ACGCAACTGACCGAAGCAGTCGGCTTGCCAGTGTGCTGCAACAGGGATGGCTTAGGTCTTCGTAGCACCATTCCCCATTACTCCTTTGTATTCCTCTCGGTTACTTGGGTCCCAAATGCCCGATATGCTGCCTTGAGGCGCAATAGAGATGGAAGGGAAGAAAGCGAGCTTTGCTGCTCGAAGGTTGTTCTGTGCCTCTTGAATCCTTAGGTCAGCCTGACGCATATTGGCGTTCTGAGCAAGTGCCCTTTCTATGATTTCTTGCAACAAGGGGTCGGTGAAGACTTCACGCCAGCCAAGGTCGCCCAGACCAAGGGAGTCGCCGCTTTGAGCACTACCATAAATGCCTTCGACAGCAATGTCTTGTGGACGCTCATAGTTTTTGTAAAGCCCGCAACCGCTTAACAGAATTAAGAATGAAAAATTAAGGATTATAAATGATATTCTTTTCATAATTGTTCATTATTAATTGTCCATTAATTATTAGAGGCATTCTCTCTCTCCCTCTGGCTTCTTTCCTTTTCCTTCAGGAATTGTTGGTCAGCCTCTTCCTTCATAGCCGGACGAATCTTCTCCTGCATATACTCGAAGAAGATGAAGAATACTGGCACGGTGAAGAGAATAGCCAACGTGCCGACAATCATACCTCCGACAACGCCCACACCAATGGTGCGGTTACCATTTGCTCCGGCTCCAGTTGACAGCAACAAGGGTACCATACCAAGCACACAAGTGAGTACGGTCATCAAGATAGGACGCAGACGAGCCTCAGCTGCTGCATACGCGGCTTCAACAATGCCCATGCCCTTGCGACGGCGCTCAAGAGCGAACTCGGTAATAAGGATTGCCGTCTTGGCAAGCAAACCGATAAGCATGATAACACCCGTTTGCAAGTAGATGTTGTTTTCTATTTGGCCTATGGGTGGGAATACCGAATAAATCATGTTCCACAACCATGCGAATCCGTATGAACCTAACAGACCCGCAGGAACAGATAGGATGACGGCAAAGGGAACAAGGAAACTCTCGTAAAGACTCGCCAGAATGAGGAAGATCAGAATTACGCAGATGCCATAGATGTACAAGGTCTTGTTCGAACCCATCTGGCTGTACTCTTCACGTGAAATACTACCATATTCATAACTAATGTAATCGGGCAGGGTCTCCTGCTTAACTTCCTCGATAGCTTTCATCACATCTGTTGACGTGAAACCCTGAGAGGGCGAAGCCATGATTGTAATCTCGGAGAAGAGGTTAAATCGGGTGTCGTTCTCAGGACCTAACACAGGAGTGAGCTTTACGAATTGCGAGATGGGAGCCATGCCTGTGCCTTTGTCGGTTCGAACGTACATGTTGGAGAGGTCTTGTTCGTTAGTGCGATTCTTCGGGTCGGTTTGCAGCATGACACGATAAACCTTACCAAACTGGTTGAAGTTCGACACATAAGAACCACCACAATAGCTTCCTAATGCTGAAAGAACCGATCGGGGAGAGATGCCAGCAAGTTTGCACTGAGCAGCATCTACTTCAACTTGATACTGAGGATAGGTTCGAGCATAGGAGGTCATAGCCATTTGCACCTCGTCACGCTGGTTCAAAGCGGCAAGGAACTGGTTCGTCAAGTCCAGGAATTCACCCTTGTCTCCGTCGGACTTATCTTGGAGATGGAGGTCGACATTAGATCCCATACCATAGCCGGGAATCATACCAGGCTCGAACACGAATATCTGTGCTTCGGGAATCTCTTTCGAGAGTTGTCCCATAAGCATGTATTTCTTGATGGACGAGTTGTGAATGAATCCAGAGCCAGGAATCCAGTTGCCCGAACGCTGGCTCCAATGCTTGAGACGAAGGATTACCATCGCGTTGGCAGCACCTTGACCACTCATCATTCCATATCCTGCTACACGAGAGTAATCGCGTATGTCCTCATCTTTCTCAATAACGGCTTGCACCTTGTCAAGGACCTTGTTCGTGTAACTAAGATTAGAACCAGGAGGACATGTAACATTAACCATCAATACACCTTGGTCTTCTTGTGGTACAAGGCCCTTTGGCAGGTGGACCATGGTGAGGTACAGCAATACGAAGGCAACTGCCACACTTGCCCAAGCCACCCAACGATGGTTGACTACGCCATGAAGGAAACGCGTGTACTTGCCCATAATAGCACCGAAGGATGCTTCATAAGCAGTGCGAACGCGACCATTGAAGCTCTTCTTGCTCTTCTTTCCATCGGAAGGACGCATAATCATGGCGCACAAAGCAGGGCAGACAACAAGTGCCGAGACGCAGGAGATACCTACGGCGGTAGCAAGCGTAACACCGAATTGCGTATAGAACATACCCGATGTGCCTCCCATCATTGTAACGGGGATGAACACTGCCATGAAGACGAACGTACATGAGATAACCGCCATAGTTACGTCCGACAGGGCGTCCTTGGTGGCTTGATACGAACTCTTATAGCCAGCATCGAACTTCGCTTGTACGGCTTCCACCACAACGATGGCGTCGTCGACCACAGTACCAATTGCAAGCACTAAGGCGAAGAACGTCAGCAAATTGAGCGTGAAGCCAGCCACACGCAAGGCGGCAAAGGTTCCAATCAGAGAGATAATAATGGAGATGGCCGGAATGAGGGTGGCCTTGAAGTCCTGAAGGAAGAAGTAAACCACCAAGACCACAAGGATGAGGGCTATGGCAAGGGTTTCCTTAACATTCGCAATAGAGGCCAGCAGGAAGTCGTTCGACGACATCATCTGCGTGAAATGCATACCCTTTGGCAAATCCTCGTTCAGTTCCTTCAGTTTTGCGGAGAAGCGGTCGTTCGTTTCCTTAGCATTGGCACCTGCCAACTGGAAGGCCATGAACTGCACAGCGGGCTTTCCGTTGACTTGACCCGAGAATGTGTAGTCGGATTGACCTAATTCGATGTCGGCCACATCCTTCAGTCGAAGCATGCTACCATCAGTCTTGGCGTTGATGACGATGTTTTCAAACTCTTCCACCGTCTTCAATCGACCCGTATAACGCATAGTATATTGGTAGACATTCTCTACGCCTTCGCCGTGTCCGCCCTCGATGGGCTTCTCGCCTAACTTACCTACGGCGGCTTCAAGGTTTTGTTCGGAAAGGCATGCGGTTATGTCTGAAGGCATTAAGCCGTACTGTGCCATGATTTCAGGCTTCATCCAGATACGAAGCGAATAAGATGCTCCCAGACAGAACACCTCACCAACACCCTGAATACGCTTTAATTGCGGAGTGACGTTAATGTTCATGTAGTTCGACATGAAATTAGCGTCGTAGTCAGGATTGTCACTTACCAAAGCATTAATCTGCAGGAACGAAGTCTGGCGCTTGTAGGTGGTAACACCAATCATCGTAACTTCCTGAGGCAACAGACCTTGAGCCATCGTGACGCGGTTCTGCACGTTCACGGCTGCCATATCAGGATTGGTTCCTTGCTTAAAGTATATGGTAATGGAAGCGGAACCTGAGTTCGTACTGGTTGAGGTCATGTACATCATATCCTCAACACCATTGATGCTTTCCTCAAGCGGTTGCACAACGGCCTTCGTAACAGCTTCTGCACTTGCACCAGGATAGGTTGCACTAACAACGACCGTTGGTGGGGCAATGTCGGGGAACTGCTCTACAGGCAGGCTAAAGTAGGATATGGTACCCAGAAACAAGATGACGATTGCAATAGACAATGCCATCACTGGGCGTTTGATAAATATGTTTCCTTTCATTGTATCAAGTCTATGTTCTCTTATGACTAATCCTTAAACTTATTCCTTCACCTTTTGGTCTTCCTTGACCATGCTGGCACCTTCGGCAATAATCTCCGTTCCTTCGGTAAGACCTTCAGTTACGACGAACTCCTTGCCATTGCTCTGGGGCAGGATAGTAATCAGCTTACTTTGGGCAATCCCGTCTTTGCTGACAACATAGACCTTGTGCTTGTCTTGTGTCTGCACGACTCCTTCGGCGGGAACAGTGATGACATCCTTATAAGTCACAGGTATAATGACGTTGCCCGTGCTTCCGGAGTGAAGTATGTGCTGAGGATTGTCGAATACAGCTCTCAACTGAACGCTACCGGTCGAGCGGTCAACCACTCCGCTGGCAGTTTCAACGACTCCCGTAATCTCATAGATGGAACCGTCAACCAGTTGCAGTTGAACACTGGGTATTTGTGCAATGGCCTGTTCGGCAGAGCCTGCCTTTCGTGTAAGTTCCAGGAACTGGCTCTCGCTCATGCTGAAATAGACATACATTTGATTGTTGTCCGAAACGGTGGTGAGGGCAACAGGCATTGTAGGCCCAACCAAAGCGCCTTGGCGATAAGGAAGCGTTCCAACTACACCATTTGAAGGACTCTTCACAACCGTGTATGAGAGTGAATTGCGAGCATTGACCACTTGGGCTTGAGCCTGCGCCACTTGTGCCTTGGCCGTAAGTAAGGAGTTCTGAGCGGTTTGGAGGTCGAACTCGCTGACAACCTGCTGGTCGAACAGTTGTTTGCGGCTATCGTAAGTCAGTTGGGCGGTTGCCTGCTGGGCTTGTGCAGCCTTGAGGGAGGCCTCTGCTGTGTTCAGAGCGGCTTGATAGGGCACTTGGTCGATGATGAACAAAGTCTGTCCCTTGCTGACCTTTTGTCCTTCGGTCACAAGCAGTCTTTTCAGTGTTCCGCTAACTTGCGGATAAACCTCGATGTCCTGCCGTCCACGAATCGTGGCACTATACTTCGTTTCGAGTGTAACGTCCTTTTTACTCACTTTTGTGGTTTTGAATTTAACAACAGACTCTTGTTGCTGTTCTTTTCCACCACAGGAATTCAGCATTGCCATTAGGACAAAAGCCGACATCACAAGGATTTGGGTGCTTTTTCTCATATTTTTAATTGTTTTAGTACATTCGTTTCGATAATCGCGTGCAAAGATACAAAAAAATATGCGAATGAGAGCAACATTCGCACATTTAGATTCAAATTTAACTTTTATTTCAATTAGTTGAAATACAGATTAATTAGCAGGCGACTCGAACCTATGCCTTTTGTCAGTAAGCCTTAGGCCTTCCGCGATAAGCCTTAGGCCTTCTGGATTAATCCCTTAGGGCTTCCGAATTAAGCCCTTAGGCCTTCCGGGCATCGAACCTACGTTCAAAGGGCATCGAGCCTATGTTCGATTTCCTTCGGGCTTATGTTCTATGACTGCATGGTTGCCAACAACTCTTCGTTGTTCAGCGTTCGGTCCATTCTGGTCTTAAGTTCGTTCATCGCCTCGATGGGGTTCATGTCGGACAGAACCTTACGCATCATCCACATGCGTTCAAGTGTGGTGTTGT
>JAGCVH010000077.1 GCA_017962495.1 Bacteroidaceae bacterium | reverse complement strand
TTATCAGATACTGACCATCCGCAAGCAACGGCACATCGAGGCCATTAGGCAGGAATTCCTACACACGATGATTCATGAACTGAAACGGCCTATTTCGACACTGAAGATGTGTGTGTCGTTCATGGGCAATGAAAGGATGATACAGGACGCAGAGAGCAAGCAACGCATACTATCCAGTTCGCATCATGAACTGGATAACCTGACTTCGTATTTCTCGAAACTGAGGGATATCACACTGAGCGACGCTACTGAAATACCATTAGTGAAGTCCGACTTCTCTCTGCGTGAGCTGATAGAGGAATGTCGGGACAAGCAGAACATTCCTGCGGGCAAGGGTGTGAAGATGGAAATCGTAGGTGATAGTAATTTGAAGATAAGAGCTGACCGTATGCATCTGGCTAATATCGTCTGCAACCTGCTGGAGAATGCCGTCAAATACTCCGTAGAAGCGGTGACCATCAGGATTGACTATAGGATGTGTGAGGACGGGATGTTACAAATCACGGTGGCAGACAATGGCTTCGGTATCGTAAAAGCAGATCTGCGATATGTGTTCGACAAGTTCTACCGCAGCGAAACGGTAAAGGACAAGTCCATTCCTGGCATCGGACTTGGACTGAGTTATGTGAAGTTGTTGGTGGAGGCCCATGGCGGAACGATTACATTTGAGAGCACTGAGGGCCAGGGTACAACATTCACCATTATAATACCACAGACGGATGGAAAAGATTAGGATTCTGCTCGTTGACGATGACCGCCAGAACTCCGAGTTCCTGCGGAAGTTCTTAGAGGTGGAGGGCTACGAAGTAAGTTACGCCGAGAATGGGGGCAAAGGTTGGGAGACGTTTTCTGCCATCCGACCCGATTTGGTGTTACTCGACGTTAATATGCCAGTGATGAATGGCTTTGAGTTGGCACAGCTTATTCGCGAGCAAGACCGCGACGTGCTGATCTTCTTCCTTACCGACCGGACGGAAAAGGCCGACCGCCTAAAAGGGTTCGACCTGAAAGGTAATGACTACATACCCAAGCCGTTCTATCCCGAAGAACTCATCGCAAAGATTAAAGAGCGTTTCGAACATCACAAGTCCGCACCTTCCACTCGCATGGCTATCGGCCAGACTATCTTTGACCGCAATCTCTCAACCATAGAGATCGACGGAGTGGTACAGCACCTCTCAGCCCGCCAGTCGGAAATCCTCACCATCCTTGCACAGAACATCGGCCTGACCGTAGAGAGGGACATCATTCTACAATCCGTATGGGGTAACGACAGCTACGCCAATTCCCTTGCCCTCAACGTGCAGATTACCTATCTCCGCAAGATGCTCGACCCTGACACTTCCATCTCCATCGTTTCACTAAAGAAACGTGGGTATAGGTTGGAGGTGATAGAAGTATGAAGTCAAGAGTCAAGGGGCTTTCTTCATATCTGCTGTGATGATTATCATTAGTTTTTTGTGAAAAGTTGATAGATCAAACGGATATCTCGCCATGAAATCATCAAATGACATATTTGATTCTATGGCAACTTCTCTACTGATAGGAGGTAAACTATACAATTTGTAGAATAGCTCAAAATAGTGTTCAAAACCATATTTACAAAATAGGTTCTTGTACTTTATCAAGGTAATGAAGGACATCACAATTAATGGACGGTTCGTATTTGGTGTGTTACTTTCACCTAAATTTACCAATGACTCCTGATACCATTTGTTTGCTATTCTTGTAAAACCTCTATGAACATATTTATAGTCAGAAAGGATCAATACTGGATATATTTTCTTATCACTTTTGGTATTGTGATATTTAAATTTATCTTGTCTGATATCAGATAAATGACCAGTCAGTTGGGTTATACCAATCCTACCGTCTTTATCTTCTGAGAAATAGGTTTTGATACCATCCTCATATCGCCATCTTTTCTTATAAAGTTTATTACTATATATGTCAATGAGCGTATCGAAGTCATGTTTTTCAGTTTCATCACCTCCAATTCTTACATCTTTACACTCGAAAATTATATAGGAGTTCATACTTTCAAGCAGATAATCAGGCGGTCCCAGTTCTCCAGACTTATGTTTGTAATTCTTACGAAGAAACTCTTCTGACATCAATTTGTACATTTGGGGGGATATCGAGTTTTCAAGAAGTCTGTCAAACATTACTTTTTCAGAGAAATTATCTGTAAACAGACTAGGCACTCTTTTTTGCATGTTTTCGCTAATTGGCAACTCTTTGAATTCAAAATATAATGAATTGTAAAGACGATCAACCATGAACTCCCAACTAAATAAATAATAGTCACCATTCGGCATTTTTATCAAAGGACGCTCTCTAAATGCTTTATAATCTGTATTACCACTTCTGTCCATCGGTCCAGCAGAATAGAACTGAATATTGTCAGAGTAACTTCTTGATATTGATTCTAGGATGCCGAAGCTAATTAAAGAATCCGAATCATTTCTCAAATCTGCAGGAATCCAGCCAGCCTTATAATTTAACATAGATATTAATCCAAAAATAGAACGAATATACTCATTCCATGATTTTACACCATGTTTCCTCAAGAAAGCTTCATAGATGAGATGATACTTGGTTACACTTTCGAGATATTGAAAGAACTCAACTGCCATATACAATTGCATGATACTCCGATCTTTCCTGAAATATTCATCTTGCCCATGCATGTTGTTGTTTAATACTGAGAGAAGAAAGAGCATATTTTCAATTATCATATCTTTTTCATTGATATGGTAATCGGTTGCCTTTTCGTTCATTAGAAGAATAAGTTTAAAAAGCAATAGTTCTGCCTCTTCGTTTGATATTTCATCTGCCTTGATTTTATTAAAAGGGAATGCAAACGCATATCTTAACAGTTGAATAGGAGTTTCTGCTGTTGCCCAAAATATTTGTGCGCTATGGGGATTTTTTTTGAAATATTTATTCAATAATCCCTTAACAATCTGACGGTTGTTTAAACTGGAAGTCGCAAAGAAACGATTCAACTTTTCTAATTCTGCATTACCATACAAATTATTTATTGTACCAGCAATCTTTATTGCCATTTCTCTTGGAATGTAGGCTAAAAGCTCATTGAACGTTGGTTTGTGTTCTGATCCAAATAGCACATTATATTCTAAAATCTGAACAAGATGGGAATAATGTTTGTGTTTATTTGCTTTACTTTGGGCAGAATTATGTACTTTTCTATGTGAAGAAGACCGACCACGATGTCTTCTTCTCCTTATTTTATAGACTTTTCTAGTCACATAACGTTGGTGCCTAATTTGCTTATATTTTTTTCTCTTTCTTCTAGACATATAATCTTTCTATTGTTCTTGATTTGCAACTAATAATATATTTTGTAAATTATTGATACGCTCATCTATTCTCTCTCTATCATTACCATCAAAAATAATTCTAAATTTGTTTAATACAGATAATAGATGTTCTCCAAGTTCTAGACTAACTGCAAATCTGTCTGCATTCATCTCTCGAATTTTACCATTGTATTCATTTTTTTTCTGTTTCATCATAATAATGTCCAAGTTCATGAGCAATGCAAGAGAATCGCTCTTCATCTGTCAATTCTATCTCATTACATCTTGCTTCATTATAGTATATATAATTACCGTTTATTGATACATATTCGTCTGGATTAAATATGCCAGACATAAAATCATCTGGCAATATAACACGAAAAGAGTCATTTTTATCTCTCAAGATGATAGAATTACTTTCCCTATTAATAAAGTCTTGGAACAATTGAATATTATGTGCATTAGTAAATGAAATCATGACTTAAAGATTTATTATATGTTTGTTATTTGATAATATTATTAGGATTGTCTAAGTGTATTACGGAGGGTTTGACCAATCCTGACAACTCGTTCGCATCTTCCAGCGTCTTGCCACGCTCCATCCCATGCAACTCCCCATGCTCCATGCAGTACTCCCGCAGGAACTCCAAATCGAGTCCCTCCTTGTAGGTGTTGAAGTGCTTGTTTGGTTGGTGGGTCATTATCGTGATTATTATCATTAATTCAACTATATCCCTGTTCCTCTTTTAACCATCTCAAGTAATCTACATATCGTCCATTAGAAAGATTTGCTCTTACAACCATATCTATCTTAAATGCTATCTCCATCGTAGAATAGCCATGATTGTCATAACACATCGTCGCAAAAGAGTGAGGAACAAACTTACGATAGCATCCAGATTTAGGGTCAATCACCATATCCATAATGGTTTTGATTCTCGAATCATCCAGAAACACCTTTCTTCCAAGCACGACATACTTGATACATCCATCAATACTTAACTTCCCATCATAATCCATAAGAAATAGTCGATGCTCGTCCTCGTTTATCCAATCATTATGTTTAAGAAAGAAGAGTGCCTTCCAATTATTCATGATGAACTCTTCTGGTGTATTGGCTTCATAGTTAATCTCTGTATCTTTCGGCGTATTAAACAAACTATATTCAACTTCCTCAAACTTATAAAAATGAGAGTCCAAGATAGCTTTGTTCTTCTTAATAAACGCTTCTTTGTCTATGACTATGCAAACACCTTTTGAGTTCTCTGCGTAATGCGCCCACATAGCCGGATGGTTAGTTCCTTCATGTCCAAATCCGCATATATCGTAGTTTTGGGAGAAGCAAAGCAAATGACATTTCTCTTTGATAAACTTCTCAGCATTATACATAACCATGAAATTCTCATTCATGTTCATGTTGCTAACATTTCCCTCATTCATATCATTCAAATTTCCGAAAGAAGATGGAAGTAATGTCATGTCCTCCATAATCTTCAGGAAAGAACTAAACTTGGTGTAGTGAAACAATGCCCCATCTCCACGATGAGGAAGTTCCGCGTTATGGTACAAATATACTGGTAGTTCTGTCAATAACATAAAAACAATATTATAAATCAATACTTTCCTAGTCCACTTATAATTTCTGCCCTATAATTTGGGCTCCAGAAAGGATGTGCTCCTTCAAGTTCATAGATAAGATCAATCAGACTGAAATCATTCTTATAACTGAACACATGTTGCGTTGCGTACATATACCGTAGACAGTTTTGCCTTCTCACTTCTTTATCATCAGCGTTTACGAATGCTCCATCAATGTCTTCTTTATGCTTAAAATATGAACGGTCATATACCGACAGCGCCAATCCTGGCGACAAAGGCATAGTCAACTCACCACCATATTGTGCAAGCCCCATATACATTGGTCTTACATTTTCCACATGTGGCGAAACCACTATTGGAAAGTCTGAAGTATAAAAATCGTTGCCCATACTTATCCAAAACACAAAGATGTTGTTGGCTATTGCATTCGCAAAAGTCATCAACGTTTCATTATCCAAATAGGACAAATTAGCATGCAGCGCAGGCTTTTCGCATTTTACATCTATCTCCAATTTCCTGAATTCCTCATTACCAGTGTGCACAGCCATCATCTCTTTCACCATATCAATACCAGCACGCTCCATCCTGATATAGTCATCCACCATAACATCCCCTATTTGCGGCATCCGGAAATACTGTGTAAGGATATGTAGAGCAAATTCCCTTTTCTCAATATAATTAAGTCGGTAGTGGTTATTTCCTGTAACCCACTCTCTTTTAATATCATCTATCTGTTTTAAGAATTGGGCATATAGAGGCTCTACTGTATGAGCAAAATGATCTATCTCGATGGACAGGCTGTTTATCATGTTTTTCCCCTCCTCATTACTCTTTTTCACATACTTATCCGAGATTGTATAAAGGTCATCCTCGCAGCATACTGACATCAGTGATGCATTGTATCTTCTACAATGTTTTTTATCGTAAGTATGAATACTCTTCTCATTATCCGAGAATCGTCTCAAATAGCATCTTGGTATATAGTGCTGCTTCATACTCTACCATTTGAATAATACTTCTTTACTTCCTCTATTATTTTATCCAACCCATTATCAGAAACATAGTAATCATCATACATATACTGTCCTGTTTCTAAATATGCTAACCACAAGTGCATGCATAGCACATAGCTATCATGAAGGTCTGACAAGTTGGAGTTCTTCCCTACATACATATTACCAGCATCCCATGTTTCTTGTGATACAGGGTATAGAAACCCTTGTTTGGGATTCTGGATTATATGTGCATATCCATCTTCATCTATCACCAACTTGTTGAAATTGTTATCATCTGCATTACGCATGAGTTCCTCTATTTCTTTCTCTGTAAACAAATGACTAGGTGTACCTTCTTTTTTCAACCTGGCTTCAAACGAAATTCCTAACGAATACGCTTCGGTATCATACCCATTGGCATCACATATTGCAATTACCTTCTGATACATCTTATCCAAAAGCGCAATTACTTCATTTCTGTCCCATACTTTTAGAATATCAATCCCTGCTTCTTTTGTGTTTCTGATATAACCATCACAACAGAGTACTTCTTCACCGTTTTTACCAAATAAATTTACAAATGTTCCAATCTGTGTTTTAATTTTAAAACTGATTTTACCATTCGTTTTGTGAACATTTTCATTTATTTCGTCTATAAAACAAAATCTTCTATAATTTGCCTTAACAAAATCATGAGGTGAAGGTTTATCACTATGTATAACTGTGACTTCATGCCCTTTTCGCATTATTCTTGATTTAAAATCACTGACAAAAAAAGTAATATCCGTATAAAGTGTGCCTAAGTTCCTGAAATCAACAGGATTCCCAGAGTCATGAGAAAGGTCGTTGGCTAGCCTTGGTATCTCGTCAATCCTATTTTGTTCAAAATCCTGTTTGTAAATAGTCTTTTTTAACGGACCTGTCAAATTATGCAACATCAAGTCATCGTAGTTACTTACTTTATACTGATACTTCTCCTGATGGAAGCACATAATCAGTTTGAATAGGCTTTCTGCCACAGTGCGCATATCGTGAGCCGCTGTTTTTATTTCCTTACGTTGTTCCTCCTTTCCTAACTTTTCCACCCCCTTTGTTTTCTCAAGAGCGAGCTTAAGGTTCTTCTCACACTTCTCTACACCATGTATATAAAGCAATTTCTCCGAATCCTGTGGGTGTACGTTCAGCTGCTTGGGTATAATCCAAAATGAAGAAATAGGCGTATTCATAAAACGCCAATGCTGGAATACGCCATCCTTTTCCCTTACAACACTCGTTGAGAAGAAACTAGATGTAGCGTCCATCCCTTTAATCTCCCATCCACCATTCTTTGTAAAGCCTTTTATGTTTCTTTCTCTGATGGTATATCCATTTACGATAATGCCAAAACATCTATTTCGTTTCCCTTTTAAAAACCTAATATTATCAAACTTTAAGCACATTCCATAATACCCAAAAGGAAAGACCATCTTTCTCATCTTTTCTTCGAGTGGGTCACCACTCGGTATTTGCCAATAGAACCATATTAGCCCGTTCTGTTTATCCACATCAACTTTTCGGATACAGTCCCAGTTATCGCTATCAAGGAAATCCACGATTACCCATCCACCAGTTTGACCCATAAAATCCTTGAAGAATAGGTCTGCCGTCTCAATATCGTTTATTGAGTTGTTATATATGTCAGCAAATTCCTGGAAGAAATAAAGACCATGTTCAACTACTTCCCACTCCTTATGGAAATTCTTCCGATACCAACGACGTATTAATCCTCTATTATGTCTAAACAAATATAAACTCATAATTTCAATTTATCTATTATAAATCTTTAGCCCTTTCTTACCAACAGCAATTCCCCTTCATCCCTTTTCGGAGTAAAGCCCAACTTTTCATCTAATATAGCATCCATCAACCCAAACTGTGAAGAAAGATAAATGTCGCTACTACCCGAGTTCATCAGTCGTTCTGGGTTCAAAATCGTTTCGTGCAATAGAGATACTGTTTCGGTTTGATTAAAAACCTTTCTCAAATCATCACTGTAGCCTTCGCTTTTTGATGATGCAGCCGGAAAAACATAGTTTACGTATCGTGCTAAGAAATCGTGATTAGCAAAATCCTTGTTGTAATAGTCTGCATCACCATTCAGTAGATGTGACGAATAGAATCGTAAGCAAAATTGAGAGTGGTTATAAAACGAACGGTTGATAAGAGTGTGTAGTATGCTTTGAGATAGAATATATTCTGGTTTAAACAGACTTTCTCTGTTTGCTGCCATACTACATGCAAGAATAAGCACGATTCTCCGTATCTGATGGGGATTATTAATTTCCACGGGTAGCAAAAAGTCAAACATATTGATGTCTTCCTTCAGTGAATAACCACAGTAATTCGTTGAACTTAAATCCTTTCTGCCCAATTCCTCCCAACAGATATATGAAGAACCGCCTAAATATAGGCAAGGTAACCCAGAAAGGCTAAAACGTTGGTTCCCTACAAGGTTTCGCTTATCATAAGGAATATGGAACATCTCGTCTTTCGAGAAATGAAATAGTTTAGTGTTTTCTCTGCATTTATACATTGGTGTCCCAGGACTCATTTTGTCGAACTTCATTGACTGCATCATTATACGAGTCTTAAGGAGAGCATCTTGTTGATTTCCTCTTAAAAAGGCTGATAAAATCTGTCGAATAGTCTTGGCTGTGGCATCTATCTTATTCGTAATTGAAAACAGCGAAAGGCCTGTGTTTTCACAGACCTCCTTCTTTTCTTCCAATATGTATGATCGGAATGCAGACACAACATTATTAGTTCGTTCGACAATATTTCCCGATCGACATGCTTCTGACTGAAGCCAATTACTTGCCTGTTCTACGAGGTTTTTCATATTTTATCCTTTCATAAGCAATAAAGTGATACCCTCAGTCATTGATAAACTCCTCTAATCGTGTATAACTTTGCCTTGTAACATTTCTACAAAGTTCGTCAATACCGATTAAATATGATGAATAGGAAGGGTCTCTATTCTTCTTCGCTCTATAGAAATCAGCATATGAGCATATTGCACCAATCGCTAAACTGCCTGCTATCATAGCGATACTAAATGGATTCCCATTCAGAGCAGCAAAAGTACCTAATGCTGTAAGAGATACAGGTACTCCCGTTGAAATTGACAAGGCGCTAATATCTTTCCACTTATCCATGCTCTGTCTATACTGTACTTTAGAATCAATTAAATCATTAACAAAATCCATGCTTACCTGGCCCGCATGTTGGATATTTGATATCTTAGCAAGATGACTGATCAATTCATCAAATTTCTCTCTTAGTTGTTTTCTTTCATCCTTTCTCTTGTTAACAAATGAAATTAGTTCACGTATGCTTACTTCCCCTATATTTTGAGGCACAACGTCTTCTAATGTAACAGAACAGAAGAAGCCCTTGGCCGTAGGATCTTGAAGAAACTCGCCGAAGTTCGCATTTTCACAGAAATAAGGATTAATTGACCATGCATCCAAATCATCTGTACCTCGGTTAAGATTGCGTATCCTTGCAACCACTTGCGACAACTTAAACATATACCCTCTTGCAAGTTCTTTTGATAAATGGAGCCATTTGTTTTCGTCAATAAAATAATCTCCAAACAAGTCAAGATAAGGATATAACCTGTTGTCAATTTTACCAGGGTGAATTCTATCTTCATCCGAGGGAATAAGCCCCGTAGGCATATGATTCTCTATTTTATCACAGAGTCTCAGGAATTCATCACATGTATCCTCTCTATCCTTGTCATCCAACTTGATGTTCCTAACCAAGTCTTCATCAATCAATGCTTTGATATCATCATTATCATTGGGAACATAACCTTCTGGGACAATTCGATACACATGGTTCCAAAGTAACAAACTGGACTTAACCCACGCTACATTTTGGAATTCAATATGAGGATAATATAATATTGAATCTGGTTTCATACATTCATTATATCTTTATTAAATGCCGTGTTATTGTCTTTCTTGCTTTGGTCCCTCCTCCGTTTCAGTGCGAAAAGGAAGCTCTTTTCCAAAAGCCTCAACTTCTTCTGCTACTATTTTCTTTAATTCTTCCTGAGGAACAATCAGTTGATAATCAGCAACACCAATAGGTTTGCCCATTTCTTCCAAAGCTAATTCAACTTCCACTCGATCTTTCTCGGCGCATAGAATGATGCCGATAGAACGATTTTCACCTTCTCTACGCTCTAAACGGTCAAGCAATGATAGGTAGTAGTTCATCTTACCTGCATATTCTGGCTTAAATTCGCCAATCTTCAAATCAATAGCCACAAGACAGTGCAGTACACGATGAAAGAAAAGCATATCAACCTTGCTCCGCTTTCCATTGTATTCGAGTACGTATTGATTACCAATATACGTGAACCCTTTGCCAAGTTCCAAAAGAAATTGCTTAACCTTTTCTACCAATCGGGCTTCAAGTTCTGTTTCTAAGATGGGATCTTTAACGCCAAGGAATCCCAAATTGTAACCGCTTCTGAACACCTCATTGGCAAACATTGCCTGTGTGGCAGGTAGTGTCTGCTCGAAGTTGTTGTCTGACGGCTCATTCTTTCTCTTGTGTATTTGCAAAGAGATTGCACTGGATAGAAGTTCGCGATTCCAACCTTTCGATGTAATCTCCTGCGCGTAATATAATATGGTATTATCATCTTCACCAAACTTGCGCATCAAGGTCAGAGTATGCCCCCAAGGTAAAACTGCGACAGCCTGTCGCAGTTTTGGCTCGCTGCCACAGAAACGTTCATAGAATTTCTTCATGTCCCATAGGTTTCTTGGAGAAACGCCCATCTGCGGATAACGTTCTTTCAAGTCATAGGATAAGCGGTTGACTACACCACTACCATGTTTGCTTTCAACTTTCTTGTCGTGAAGTAGTTTTCCAATTTCCCAATGAGCGGTACCGATGGCAGAACACACCGTTGTTGCCACCATAGCTCTTGTTCTGTCAATAACTGCGACAGCCTGTCGCAGAATTGCATCATACTCTGATTCTTGAATTTGTATAATATCTGTCATTTTATTCTTTACCTGTTATGAGTTCTCGTTTGTCAATGTCAAGCAATATTGCAATCTTATCTAATGTGTATAAGTCGGGCTGAGAAGCGTTGGTACACCACTTACTAACAGTAGCAGGGTTTTTTCCTAATTCCTCAGCAAGCCACTTCGCTGTTCGCTTCTTTTCAACGAGTACAACTTTAATACGATTCAAATCTTTCATTTGCAAATATCTTTAATTTGAACGCAAAGATACACAAAATAATAGACAACATAAGAACTTTCATTCAAAAATGATACCTATGAATGTGTTTTTTGAGATTATTAAGAGTTTTTGTGCCTTATAGGCAACAAAAGAGTGGAGATAGCCAGAGTTATTCCTTGCAAGAATAACTTATGCACAAAATTTGCACACCATCTCTATTTTTGTGGTTTACAAAAGTTAAATACGTTAATTCTTCGTCTTTTTCATCCTCAATAAAATCTATGCAATCACTTATCTACCGTTTTAATCAAAACAAATTGGTACACAATAAGTTGCAAATACTGGAATTGTACAGGTCTGACATCCTTAGACATCAAGAATAGCGTAATCGGTGATGGTATGTTTCAGGACTGCAGTGGCCTTACTTCTGTTATTATCCCAAGTCACGTAACGGTCATCGGATATCATTCCTTCTGGGACTGTAAAGGCCTAACCTCCATCGTCATCCCCGAGAGCGTGACCACAATTAGTTGGGGCGCGTTTTCTGGCTGCACGGGATTAAGCAATATCACAATTCCACAAGGAGTACAGTCTATCGGTAGTGAAGCCTTTACTGGGTGTACCAACCTTAAGGAGGTTACCATTAATAGCAACGATGTTGCGTCAAAAGACTATACCTCCTCTTCTGGTTTTGTTTCTTTATTTGGCAATCAAGTGAATAAATACATCTTTGGAGGGAATGTAACAGGTATTGGCGACTACACCTGTTATAACTGTACCAATATGAAAGAGCTAGCGCTTCTAGAAAATACGACATCGATAGGAAAGGCTGCATTCTCCGGTTGCGCGGGACTTACAGGTTTTGATATACCCAGCAATATCACAACCATTGAGCAAGAAACCTTCAAGGGATGTACGGGACTGACCACTATAACCATCCCCAACAAAGTAACAAGTATTGGAACATCCTGCTTTGCAGATTGTTCGGGACTAAAAGATGTTTTCATACCAGGTAGTATCAATTCCATTGCAAATGATGCGTTCAAAAACTGCACAGCACTAACTAATGCGGAGTTTGCCAGTCTGGAGCATTTCTTAAGCATAGCATTTGGTGATGAGTATTCCAATCCGTTGTATTATGCAGCCCATTTCCTTGTAAACGGTAGTCCTGTCACAAATCTTGTGATTCCTGAGGGAATAACCAATCTGCTTGCAGGCGAGTTCCAAAGTTGTATTGACTTGGTGTCAGTAACCATCCCCAGCACACTAACGACCATAGGTGATAACGCTTTCGCAGGCTGTAATGCGCTAACGTCAGTGGCTATCAACAGCAATGATATCGCATCAAGAACTTATAGTTCTTCCAAGAATCTATCTACGATATTCGGCAGTCAAGTTAATACATACATCTTTGGTGGTAATGTAACGGACATCGGTGCCTATGCCTGCTATAATAGTAGCAATATGGCGGAGGTGACGCTTCCAGAGGGTGTAATATCTATTGGAGCCAACGCATTTAGTGGATGCAGTGGTCTTACAGCCATCACCATTCCCGGTAGTATTATAACTATTGCCAATGATGCGTTCAAGAATTGCACAGGACTGATGGACGCAGAGTTTGCTAGTCAGGAACATTTCTTCAGCATTGCATTTGGAAATCAGTATTCTAATCCGTTGTGTTATGCCACCCGTTTCCTTGTAAACGGCAATCCCGTTACGGAACTTGTGATACCCGAGGGCGTGACATCGCTTTCCGCAAACATGTTGCAAGGATTGACGGATATCGTATCGATATCCCTTCCCACTACGTTGACAACTATCGGTAGCAATGCACTTAATGGGTGCACGGCATTGACAAAGGTCATCATAAAGAGCAATGACATCGCATCGAAAACTTACACAGCTACTAAAAACCTGTCGTCGATATTCGGTACACAGGTGAAGGAATATGTCTTTGCTGGAAATGTGGTGGGTGTTGGAAACAATGCCTGCTATGGTTGCAGCAATCTGACAGACGTAACTTTATCTGAAGGCATCGCGTCTATTGGGCAAGAGGCATTCCGGAATTGTAGTGGGATAACCGCCCTTAGTCTGCCCCAAAGTATCACAGACATAGGGAATGGTGTTTTCATCGGTTGCCCAAAGCTAAAGACTGTTACCATAAATAGCGATGATATCGCCTCAAAAGACTATACCTCCTCTACTGGTTTTGTGTCGTTGTTTGGCAATCAAGTGAATAACTATATCTTTGGGGGAAATGTGACAGGTATAGGCGAGTATGCCTGCTACAACTGCAGCAGCCTTATTTCCGTCACCATTCCGGAGAGTGTGACCCAAATCCAGAACTATGCCTTCAAGGATTGTGCGCGTTTGGCCGCAATTACTATTCCTAACAGCGTTACATCTATTGGGACACAGGCATTTCAAGGGTGTAGCGGAATGAAATCACTGTCTATCAGCAACAACTTGGATGTAATTCATGGGGCAACGTTCTTGAACTGTACGGGTTTGACCTCCGTAACCATTCCCGAGAGCGTGACCTCAATCGGTGATTCAGCTTTCCAAGGTTGTAGCGGTTTAACCTATGTCTCCATCCCCAGTAGTGTGACTTCCATTGGCAGTTCTGCTTTCTATGGTTGCACGGGGCTTACCTCCATCACCATCGGAAACAGCGTGACCTCAATTGGTGATTCAGCTTTCCGTGGATGTAGCGGTTTAACCTTTGTCGCCATCCCCAATAGTGTGACCACAATTGGTGACTCCGCTTTCGAGAATTGCAGTGGCATTACCTCCGTCACTATACCCAACAATGTTACTTCAATTGGCAACTCTTCGTTCAAAGGCTGTAGCGGTCTTACCTTTATTAATATCCCCAATAACGTGGTAACCATTGGCGGTTCTGCTTTCCAAGACTGCACGAGCCTAACTTCCATTGACATCAAAAACAATGTGATTGGCGAGGGTATGTTTCAGGGGTGCACCAATCTAACCTCCGTCACCATTCCCAACAATGTAACCTCGGTTGGCGAAGGTGCGTTTGCTAATTGTACAGGTCTTGCAACTGTCATCATCAATAGTAATGCGATAGCCTCAAACTGCAGTTATGATTTCTTCGGTACGCAGGTAAAGACTTATGTCTTCGGCAATGACGTAAAGAGCATTGGAAGTAACTTCGCCCGTTATAATACCAATTTGAGATCTGTAACGATTGGAGCGGGAGTGTTATCTATTGGCAACTTGGCCTTTTCTATGCCGACAAAGGTCATCTGGCTGGCCAATACCCCGCCGTCGGGCTACAATAATGCTGCCGGCAGGGTTAATTACGTAGCCAATGACTTATACACTTCTTTGAGTAACAAGAAAGTGTATCCATACTTAAGTTCCCTGTTTGAGGTGGAAGGCATCAAGTATGTACCCGTAAGTCCTTCGGAGCGTACCTGCGATATTATAGATTGCAACTATGACAGTTCGACAGAAAATGTTAATATCGGAAAGACCGTCTCGTATAAAGGCATAAACATGAAGGTAAAGGAGATGAATCAATACTCCTGTTATGATAACCCGAACATCAAGGATGTGCAACTTGGTTTTGAGGGAAATATTGGGGAGTATGCCTTTTATAGTTGTACCGGTCTGCAGAATGTAACCGTTAATACCATAGGTGATATTGCTCATTCGGCTTTTGCCTGTATCTCAGGTTCCTTTACGGCAATTGTAAATAACACAGGAACTATTGGCGCATCAGCGTTCAAGGACAGCAGTGGTTTGACAAGTTTGGAGGTGGGTAGCAATGTTACCGATATGGGAAGTGAAGCTTTCAGCGGATGTACAGAGCTGACAAATGCGACGCTTCAGAACAAAGGAATACTTGATAATAAATGTTTCCAGAGATGCAATAAACTGGAGGATGTAAGTTTAGGTAATGGCATAATTTCCATAGGACAGTATGCTTTCGATAAATGCTCTTCATTGCCAGCCATCAGTATCCCCGACTCTGCTACTTCGATAGGTGCGTATGCTTTTCAGAATTGTTTCCAATTGGTATCAGCGAAAGTGGGATCGAGTGTGGAAAGCATTGGTTCCTATGCCTTCAATGGATGTTCCACATTACCCTCGATTCGCATCCCCATGTCCGTAGATTCCATTGGAGACTACACCTTCCAGGGCTGTACAGCTCTGACGGAAGTGATTATGGAGGAAGTATCAGGAGAAAAGAAGATGTCTCTTGGCAGTAATGGAGCCTCCCCTCTGTTTGCTGACTGTCCTCTTGACACCGTCTATATCGGACGAAACATTACGTATCCGACCAGCAGCAATAAGGGTTATTCACCTTTCTATCGCAACACCTCATTACGCAGTATTCATATTACCGACCGAGAGACGGAAATCTCGGATAATGAGTTCTATGGTTGTACAAACCTAAAGAACGTTCGTATTGGTGATGGAGTGACAGCAATCGGTAACTGGGCGTTCTCGGGATGCTCGAGCCTTGACTATTTTGCTTTTGGCTATCGTGTACAAACAATCGGGCAAGAAGCTTTTTCTGACTGTGTCTCCGTAACCAACATTATTAGCAAAGCCAGCAATCCACCCACCTGCGGGACACAAGCTTTAGACGATATTAACAAATGGAATTGTACGTTGAGAGTCCTTGTTGGCGCTGCTGTGCGGTATCAGGCTGCCGACCAATGGAAGGAGTTTTTCTTCATAGAGGAGAGTGACCAAATAGGAAAGCCTGTAGAAAGTATAGCATTAAGTGAAAATGCAAAATTTATTGACGGAATAGGTGAAACAGCCTTATTAACTGCTTCTATATCGCCTGCAGATGCTGCAAACCAGCGGGTTATATGGAGTACCGATAACGAAGCAGTGGCAACTGTAAATAACGGATTGGTTACAGCAGTATCGTATGGAACAGCAAATATCGTCGTTACAAGTGAAGAAAACGAAGACATAACTGATACATGTTTGATAACTGTTCGAATTAGTGACGAGCAATTAGGTGATGTTAACAACGACAATCAACGAAGCATCGCAGATGTAACATCATTGGTTAACATAATTTTAGGCAAGGATGCAGGGGCGTTAAACACGCAGGCTGCAGATGTCAATCGCGATGGGACTATCTCCATTGCAGATGTAACAAGTTTGGTGAATATAATATTGGGAAAGGAATAGAAGCCCCTCTCCCCGCTCCCCCCGTGAAGGGACGGGATAATCTTAATGGCACCTGCAAGCATTGTCTTGTGGGTGTCATTGTTTATTTGAGTTGTCTATCGCACATGAAGCCTGAAGGGCTGGGATGACCATAGACAGGGGTAAACCCCGTACATATTGCCCATGAGTTCATAAGCCCTGACAGGGCGACGGAAGTCTGCCACCCCTTCGGGGTTTGCATTCAATATTCCTGCTACGAACAGGGGTTGCACCCCTCTCTGTAATCCTTTGCCCCTTCGGGGCTTGGTGACATTACCCCTTTGCCTATTGTTCCTAGGCGAAAGCGGGGCTATTCCTAGGAGCGAAGCGAGTTACGCCTAGATGTGCTCCGTGAAAGACTTAAGTCTTTAGCCTGTAAGACTTAAGTCTTTCGGCTGTAAGATCTAGGTCTTCCACTTATAAGACTTAAGTCTTTCATCGATAAGACCTAAGTCTTTCACGCAAGGGTATTAGGAGAATTGACACAAGCGCCTTGGCGCTGAGGCTCTGACACCTAGGAATCTTGACCATTTTTCGCTTTTGGGAATGCATTATGTGCTTTAAATTTGGCATTTCCTTCGGTTTTCATTATCTTTGTGCGCGAATAAAGTAAAAAAGGATAATAAATGGAAAAGAATTTTAAGCGAACCACCGTTACATCGGCACTTCCCTATGCCAACGGTCCCGTCCATATTGGTCATCTGGCAGGTGTGTACGTTCCTGCTGACATCTATGTGCGCTATCTTCGCCTGAAAGGCCGTCCTGTCCTCTTTATTGGAGGCTCTGACGAGCATGGAGTACCCGTTACCATCCGCGCTCGCAAGGAAGGCATCACCGTACAACAGGTTGTCGACCGCTATCACACGCTCATCAAGGACTCTTTTGAGCGTTTTGGCATCTCTTTCGACGTGTATAGTCGCACTACATCGCCTACTCATCACAAGTTGGCCAGCGATTTCTTCCGTAAATTGTACGACGAAGGCAAGTTTGTGGAACAAGTAAGCGAGCAGTTCTATGACGAGCAGACAGGTCACTTCCTTACCGACCGTAACATTCGTGGCGAATGCCCTCGTTGTCATGCTCCAGAGGCCTATGGCGACCAGTGCGAACACTGTGGTGCTACGCTCTCGCCTGAGGAACTCATCAATCCCTATAATGCCGAAACGGGCAATCCTTTGGTGAAACGCGAGACCAAACACTGGTATTTGCCACTCGACAAGGACCAACCTTGGTTGGAAAAGTGGATTCTTGAAGAGCATAAGGAATGGCGTCCCAATGTGTATGGTCAGTGTAAGTCGTGGCTCGATGGTGGCCTCCATCCTCGTGCCGTCACGCGTGACCTCGACTGGGGTATCCCAGTGCCCATCGAAGGTGCAGAGGGCAAGGTTCTCTATGTGTGGTTCGATGCCCCCATCGGTTACATCTCGAACACCAAGGAATTGTGCGATGCTCATCCTGAATTAGGCTCATGGGAGACATGGTGGAAAGATTCTGAGACGCGTCTCGTACACTTTATCGGTAAGGATAATATCGTGTTCCATTGCATCGTCTTTCCTGCTATGCTGAAGGCTCACGGCGACTATATCCTGCCTGACAATGTGCCTTCCAATGAGTTCTTAAACCTCGAAGGAAACAAGATTTCGACCTCGAAGAATTATGCCGTTTGGCTTAACGAATATCTCGACGAACTGCCCAACCGACAGGACGAACTGCGATATGTGCTTACAGCCAATGCTCCTGAAACGAAGGATAACGACTTCACTTGGGCCGATTTCCAGGCACGCTGCAATAATGAGTTGGTGGCCGTCTATGGCAATTTCGTGAATCGTGCTTTGCAACTGACGCAAAAGTACTACGAAGGACGAGTGCCTGAATGCGGAGAGTTGACCGACTACGACCGTGAGACCTTGGCAGAGTTCCAAGGCGTGAAGGAAAAGCTTGAAGGACTGTTGGAAAACTTCAAGTTCCGCGATGCACAGAAGGAAGCCATGAACCTGGCTCGTATCGGTAATAAGTACATTGCCGACTGCGAACCTTGGAAGGTTATCAAGACCGATCCAGAGCGCGTGAAGACCATCATCTACATCAGTCTCCAGCTTACGGCCAACCTCGCCATTGCCTTCGAACCCTTCCTGCCCTTCAGCAGCAAGCGCCTGCGTGATATGATCTGCATGGACGAGTTCCAATGGGATTGGCTGGGTCGTACCGACCTCCTGCCTACGGGTAAGCAATTGGCAAAGCCTTCGCTGTTATTCAGTAAGATTGAGGACGATGTGATTGCTTTTCAGCAGAAGAAACTGGCCGATACCATTAAAGCAAATGAGGCAGAAAACTATCAGGCAGAGCCCATCAAGGAAACGATATCGTTCGACGACTTCCAAAAGCTCGATATTCGTGTCGGAACCGTGTTGGAGTGCGAGCGCGTGCCTAAGATGAAGAAACTGCTTAAGTTCCGCATTGCCGACGGCTTGCAGGACCGCACCATCGTGAGTGGTATCAGCCAATGGTACGAACCAGAACAGTTGATTGGCAAACAAGTGCTGTTTGTGGCAAACCTTGCTCCGCGTGAGTTCAAGAACGGGCTTGTGTCGGAAGGCATGATACTTAGTGCCGAGAACTACGATGGCACTATCTCTGTAACCACAACGGAACATGAAGTGAAGCCAGGAAGTAAGATAAGTTAATAGGCATTCTATAACGATATGAAACGCACACCTGCACTCCTCGTTACCCTGTTGTTCGCCGTGTCCGCCATTTGGACAGCAGTGAACGACTATCAGATGCAACGCCGACAGATAGTTGACGACCTGACGCAGGCTCTATGTCTTACTATGGCCGACCAACCTGAGGATTGGCTTTCTGCTGACACGATACGCACCTATCGCCAACACCTGAGACTTACTTATCTGCGTGATTCTGCCGTGCTTACCCTTTGCATAAAGGAGGACGACAAGGCATCGGCACGCGGGATTTCGGGCGAGCGTGTCAATATAAGGCCGGACATTAGTGCTTACGGCAATGTGGGCTTGAGCGCGTTGGAGATATGGTGGATGGCAGATCATCGTTTGTCGTTCCTCTTGTCCCTGATTACGTTTGTACTGATGGCAATAAGCCTGCGTCCTATTACGAAAGAAAAGAACATGGGCAAGGCTCTGAGTCTGTCAGACGGTCACTTCCTGGATGCTGGTGGCAGGGAACTTCATCTCACGCCCATGCAACGCCAGTTGATGGAGATGTTCCTGTCCAGTCCTTCTCATGAACTGTCGAAAGAAGAGATCTGTGAGGCGCTCTGGCCACGCAAGGACGATGCCAGTGACACGCTTTATGCCTTGATAAGCCGGTTGAAGGGTGTCGTTGAGTCGCAAACCTCACTCCGTATTACTTCTGAACGCGGACGGGCTTATCGTCTTACTGGACTTGAGACGGAGGAAACGGTTGCCAGTCGTTGACCTTCTGCACAATTCGCTGTACTGCTGGCGAGAAATCCTTCGGATAGATAAATGTCTCCACGAACCATAGCCGTTGGCGCAGCACATACTTGGCATTCATACGAAAGGCAGTGACCCGTGGGTCATTGCTTTTTAGTTGTGCGGTCATCAAGTACTCGGTCGGTGACAGTTGCAAGCATATCCCTCTCATTTTCTCGGCCATGTAACGAATCTCGCGATAGGGATTAAGAGTGTCGCCGCACACTTCCGTTGTCACTTCAAGCGTCATGTAGTTGACACTGCGAAGGGGCGTTACATCCTCCACATAGACATATCGCACGGTTCCCTCCTCATCGCTATCAGTCCGGGCTGGCATAAAACAGGAGGGATAATACATCTCGTAGCCCAACGCCGAGTCCTTGTAAAGATTCCATTCGGCACACGCCACGATGTGCTCCAGTTGTTCCAGGTAAGTGTTGTTGTCGTGTCTGTGTTCGTGCCAATGGTTAATGGCGACAAGCGCTAAGGATAGTACCACCATAAGCAGGAACGCCCTTCGTAATGCTTTCATATATGGTCTGTTTTATCTGCCTTTAGTAATACCGCCCACGATGTCGTCGTTCTCGATGCTGGTTTCCGTCTTCTTCACGCTGGCTTTTAGTTTACCAAAGCGATAGGAGACAGAGACCTTGAAGTAACGGCCATTTGCAACGTTCTCTGCATCACTCCATCCGAGTATGTCGCCCTGTGTGGTACGACTTTTATCATGCACTTTCTTGTGGAAAGGCGTATTGGCAGTCAGACGCACGGTGAGGCGGTCGTCCTTGAGGAAGGATCGTTGCAAAGTGAAAGCATAGCGATGAAATGGGCAAGAATAAGAGTAGATGTTCATAGGCGAGTGACCAAATTGCCCATAGGCATAAGCCGTGAAAAGAAGTTTCCAAGGTAGTTTCTGGGCAATGTTGGCATAGTAGAACATAGAGGTGAGGTGCTGTTTTATCCCCGATGCTGTGTTCTCAGCATGGTTGTCGGTAAAGTTGATGTTGGCAACTGCGGTAGTGCCGTCAAAGGGTTTCCACTGTACATAGCCCTCCAACTGCCAGCGGTGTTGGCTGAGGTTGTTGCTGTAAGTAGAATAGAGAATATCGTTCTGGGAATAAACCACCGATACTATGCCGTTATGATAGTATGAATAATGGGGAACAAACTGCACGGTTAGTTTTTGCCCGATGTACATGTAGGTGAGCGCAAGGGTTTGCTGACGCGTGCTAACAAGGTGGGCATTGCCGAAACTAATTCTTGTAGGCGTACTGACGATGCTGGGGTTCAGGTAGGTAATACCTGGACGAGTAATGCTGGTGGTATAGCCTAATTTGAGAGATTGGCGGTCATTAATCTGGTATTTCATGCTGGCCTGTGGCACATAGTCATGAAGGTGCTTGTGGAAGTCCGCGATCGTATTATCGGGATAGCGGCCCTTAAGATAGCTGTATTCATACCGAAGGCCTGCCCTTGCCGACCACTTGCCTTTACTGTACAGATAGTCGGCGTATGTTGCTGCAATCTGGGCGCTATGATTGAAAGCCGTATTAATAGGAAGCATAGAAGCGTTATAATAATCCTGGCCGTTTTCGCTCTTATTGCGACGGTCTATGTATTTGATTCCGACTTCCAATCTATGGAACTCCCAGAGTGGACGCACATAGTCGGCTTGGAATGTGTGTTCTGTGAAGTGTTCGCGACTCCTGATGAACATGCCCGAATAAGGGAAAGGCGTATTAACTATATTTGTGTAAACATCCTCTTGTCCTGAATGCTGCCGTGTCAAGGCAAGCATGTAGGAGAGCGTGAATTGTTCGCCTTTCCGACGTGTTTTATGCTCGTAGTCCAGTCTTCCATTCCACGAATGATGATTATAATCGGGCAACCAATACGTGTCGTCATAGCGATATAACAGTTCGCTGTTCGCGTCAAACATGGATGTGGCAGTGGTGCCCTGCACATTCACCTTGTAGAAATACCCGCCAAGGGAGGCAGAAAGTAAGTTGAGCGTATCGATTTCATAACTCGCATTGAAGTCGATATAATGAAGATTCCCAGGATTCTTACCTTTACTGCTAATGTGTTGTTTGTTGCCCGATTCAATAAAGGTGCGTTCCGTGACAATGCTGTTGTCGGTTTGTTGCTTTGACATATTGTTATAACCATAATCCACCGACATTATGGCTTTGCCCAGTTGCGTAGTGAGATAACCTCCTATTGTGGGATTGTTCTGGGTGCTGTAACTCCCATTCACACTTCCTGTCACACCTTCCATGCGTCGGTTGTCCATCATTACGATGTTCAGGATGGCATTCACTCCCTCAGCATCCTCGCGAGCACCAGGTTCTGTTATTACCTCTATGCGTTTGACGGCAGAGGCAGGCATTGCCTTCAATACCTCTTTTGCATTTCTTGTCAGGTTCGGGTCAAGATGTCCGTTCTTGTATATCTTGTAATTACCATTGCCTCTTATAAGGATGTTGTCTTCACCGTCAATGGTCACCATTGGCACTTTCCGCAACATGTCCATCACGGTCAGCGTCTTCGATTCCTCGTCGGCTTGCACATCATAGCCGACACGGTCTATTTCTTGTTTAATCAACTGGCGTTGTGCCTTGATGGTTACGCCCTTCATGTCACTACTCCATAAGATGGAGTCGTTCGTTGTCGCCGTAGAGTCGGTTGGAACTTGTGCCTGAATAATTGTTATAGAAAGGCACAGTACGCAAACAATTGTCAATACTTTCTTCATGATTCCTTGTTGAAATTTGCATGCAAAGTTACTTTGTCATGCATCTTCCAGCCAAAAAATCTTACTGACAATTGTCTGACATTTGACTGACAACATCATTACCAATGGTCAGTCAGCATAAAATAAGACTAAAAGACTACTTTTCAGCCTCAGTAATGATGAAAAGCTTGTCGTTGCGTCGAACTTTAGTAGAAATGGGGATGCTTATGTGCCATCCTTTCTTTGCAGTCTCAACCGGACGCAGGTCGTAACGAATCTCTTCAGCTGTGGCATAGAGTGCTCCAGTAGTAGGACCGGTAATGAGAATGCGGTCGCCCTGATGCAATTCACAGGCTTCAATCTTGAATTCGGCTACCTGAAGTTTTGAGTAGTAGCGAACGCCTTTTCCGCAATATGTCTTCTTCTCTGTAGCAGAAGACCCAGGCTTGCGTGTCCATTCGCCCAGTAATTGACCTTGATAGTAACCGTCCCAGAACCCGCGGTTGAAGACACGGGCAAGACGTTCGTCCCATTCCTGACAACGTTCTTCAGTGAAAGTGCCTTCTTGCACGGCTTGGATGGCTTCCTTATAACAACGAACTACGGTATCGACATAGTCGGCTCCACGCGCGCGACCTTCTATTTTAAATACGCGCACGCCCGCGTGCATGAGACGGTCGATGAAGCGAATGGTCTTCAGGTCGCGTGGACTCATGATGTATTTGTTGTCAATCTCAAGTTCTGTGCCCGTTTCTGTGTCGCGCACGGTATAGGAACGACGACAAAGTTGCATACATTCACCACGATTAGCCGAACGCCCCATATTGTCGAGACTTAGGTAACATTTACCGCTGACAGCCATACATAAGGCTCCGTGACAGAACATCTCGATGCGTACAAGCTCGCCGCTTGGACCAGTGATATGCTGTTCCTGAATCTGACGATATATCTCGGCAACCTGTTCGATGCGAAGTTCACGAGCCAGCACTACAACATCGGCAAACTGAGCATAGAAGCGAAGGGCTTCGATGTTGGAAATATTGAGTTGAGTGCTTAGGTGAACCTCTTGTCCAACCTTCCTGCAATAAGTCATAACGGCAACATCGCTGGCGATAATGGCCGAGATGCCAGCCTCATGAGCTGCATCCACAATCTGATGCATGAGTTCAATGTCGTCGTCGTAAATGATAGTGTTGACGGTGAGATAACTCTTCACACCAAAGGTTTGGCATTCGCGAGCAATGCGGTGCAGGTCGTCGATGGTGAAGGTAGAGGACGAGTGAGCACGCATGTTCAGTCGTTCGATACCGAAATAAATGCTGTCGGCTCCAGCGCGCAGAGCAGCAGCAAGGGATTCGGGCGAACCCACAGGGGCCATTATTTCATAAATGGCCCCTCTCCCAACCTCCCCCGAAGGGGAGGAGAACTCCTTATTTGTTAATGTAGTAATGTTATTCATGTTATGGCTTTACGTTGGTATTACTCCCCCCTCTCCCATTTCGGGGGAGAGGGACGGGGAGAGAGGGGCTTTATCTATAATCCCGAACAGTTCTTCCACCGTTTCGGCACGAAGCATGCGGATGCGTGTTTCACGGAAATTGGGGATTCCCTTAAACAAGGGAGAAGCCGCCAAGTGACGACGACTGTGCAAAATGCCACGATACTCGCCTAAACGGTCAACACTGGTAAGCACCTGCTGTTTAAGGACGTCGAGTTTCCAATCATTGGTGAGAAGTTCATCTTTCCCATTGAGGTGGTTTCGTATCTCACGAAATATCCAAGGACGGCCAAAGGTGGCACGACCCACCATGATAGCATCGACTCCGTATCGTTCGAAACACTCACGAGCCCGTTCGGGTGTGGTAATGTCCCCATTGCCAATACTGGGTATCTTCATGCGTGGGTTCCGCTTAACCTCGCCTATCAAAGTCCAATCGGCTTCACCTGTGTACATTTGGCTTCGTGTGCGGCCGTGAATGGTCAAAGCCTGTATACCGCAATCCTGCAATTGCTCGGCCAAGTCAACGATTATCTTGTGGTCGTGGTCCCAGCCGAGTCGAGTCTTAACCGTGACGGGCGTTTGCGGTACTGCATCTACTACGGCTCGTGTCATCTCCAGCATTAGAGGAATGTTCTGCAGCATTCCTGCTCCTGCTCCCTTGCCTGCCACACGCTTAACAGGACAGCCGAAGTTAATATCAAGGATATCAGGGTGCGCTTGTTCAACCACTATCTGAGCCGCATCACGCATGGCCTCGACAAAACGACCATATATCTGGATGGCTACTGGGCGTTCCTCGTCGCATACTTGCAACTTCTCGACGCTACGGTTCACGCCGCGGATGAGCGCATCGCTTGACACAAACTCGCTATAGACCAAGTCGGCTCCCATCTGCTTACAAAGCAGGCGAAAGCCTATATCTGTTACATCCTCCATCGGTGCGAGGAAGACAGGATTATGTGTATTGAAATGTACTTTGCCGATGGTCATTTAATGAAGAATGAAGAATGAAGAGTGAAGAATGGAAAACTTTACTTTTAATTCTTAACCCTTACCCCTTAATTCTTAACTTTATACGCCAACGCATACATCTTCATTTGCTTAAGCATGGCGGAGAGCCCGTTGGCTCGTGTGGGAGAAAGGTGGTCGCGCAGACCTATCTGTTCGATGAAATAGAGATCGGCAGAGAGAATGTCTTCAGGTGTTTGGTCGTTGAGCACGCGCAAGAGCAAGGTGACAATACCTTTAACGATGAGTGCATCGCTTTCGGCTTGGAAATGAACAAGGCCGTCGATGAGGTCTGCCTGTAGCCATACACGACTTTGGCATCCGTCGATTAGATTCTGTTCGGTCTTATATTTCTCAGGCAATGGTTCTTGCTCGCTACCCATGTCGATGAGTAACTGGTAACGGTCCATCCAATCGTCAAGTTCCGTGAACTCTTCGATAATCTCGTCTTGTATTTCGTTTATGCTCATGTTAGAATGTTATTTTATAAATGCGCTTCACTTCGCATCGTTATAGATGAGTTGCAGAACGCACTGGCCCACTGCTTCCAGAACATTTGTATCAATGTTCTCAGGCGTATCGTCGACGGTGTGCCATGTTGGACCAAAAGAACTGGGACCATTCGTGTGATAGGGCACAATGTCGAGACAAGGGATGTGGGCTATTTCGTTGATGTTACAGTGGTCGTCGGTAATGTAATTCCCTTCGCGCAAAGGGAAGTAATGGCCATAACCTTTTTGTTGTGCGATGTGCCAAAGCATATCGACCACAGGTTGTGCATATTGCAAAGAGAAGCCTTCGCGAGCAAATGTGCTACCTCGTCCGCCTACCATATCAAATAGGATGCCAAAGCGTGCTTGGTAACCATTTTGGATAGCCTGCAAAGCCCATTGCCTTGAACCTAAGCACCAAGTGCTTTCTTCGTATTTCACTTCACCGTCGTACCATTGTGGCGTGCCGGCATCTTCCACGTCGAAGCAGACGAAGTCGATACCTGTCTTGATGCTATCGGCTTGACTAAGTATCCGAGCCAGTTCGAGTAGAACGGCGACTCCACTTGCCCCATCGTTAGCAGCAAGGATGGGTTTCTTGTGGTTCCCTTCATTCGGGTCATTGTCTGCCCAAGGACGACTGTCCCAATGGGCACAAAGCAGGATTCGGTCGCGATTGTCGGTGTTGAGGCTTGCAGTAATGTTACGACAGGGAAGCGTAGAACCGTCGTAAATGGTGACGGTGGTCTGTTGCTCGGAAACTTGAAGACCAAGATTCGTAAACCAAGCCAAGATGCTGTCACCACAAGCCTTCCATGCCTGAGTTCCAGGCACACGAGGACCAAACTCGCATTGCTTGACAATGTGACGCATCGCGTTTTGTGCTATGAATTCAGGACAGTTCTGCATGGGAATGGTATCGCGTGCTACGCTTTGCTGGGTCTTGTTGCCACAACTAACAAATGCGATGTATATTATAAAAGGTATAACGTATATAAGTTGCTTCATAACTTTTTACTTGCAAGGATTAACATTTAACTTTGCGCTTGCGCTTGTCTCATGACACGAAGGAAGTTCTCTCCCCAGAGCAATCGCAATTGCTCGTTGCTATATCCCACTTGACGGAGCAGGCGAGTAAGATTGATGAGTTCGCTGGCATTAGCTACGCCTGGTACACCACCATCGCCATCAAAGTCTGTGCCAATACCCACATGCTCGATGCCCATAATCTGCACAGCATGATTGATGTGTCGCACTACATCAAGAATGGAGGCTTGTCCGTCAGTGCGCAAGAATCCATTGTAGAATGTCACTTGCATGACGCCTCCCGCTTCGGCGAGTGCACGCATTTGTTCATCGGTAAGGTTACGAGGATGGTCGCATAAAGCGCGACAGCTCGAGTGGCTGCATACGATAGGAACATTACTCAGTTTTAATGCATCCCAGAAACTGGTCTCTGCAGCATGACTCAGGTCGACCATCATGCCAACGCGATTCATCTCGCGAACAACCTCTCGTCCGAAATCACTCAATCCCCCATGCTCTCCCTCTCCTCTTGCCGAGTCACAGATGTCGTTGTCGCCATTGTGGCAAAGAGTCATGTAAACCACACCTCGCTGACGGAACTTCTCGATGAGGCTTAGGTCGTGTCCGATAGCATAACCATTTTCGATGCCCATCATAATGGCTTTCTTGCCTTCACGCTTCAGTTCATAGAGGTCGTCAGGCGTACGAGCTAATCCGATGTGTTGGCGATTGGCAAGCGTCAGGTGTTCGATTCCGTCGAGCAACTCATTTGTCTTTGAGGTTACGGACTTATAGGTTTCTTCATTGCGTTCTCCTTGTGGCAGATAGGCAACCATGATGCTTGCATCGAGATGTCCTTCTGTCATTTTGTGCAGGTCGACGAGTATTTTGGAATCACGCTGGTTGAAATGGATGTCCTCGCCAAAGAACATAGGTGTATCGCAATGGCTGTCGAGCGTCAACATATGCTGATGAAGTCGAACGGTCGCCCGATATGACTCCGCCTCACCTATGAACCATTGGAACAGAGGCATCATCGAACGGTCATCTCTCAAGATGAAACATTCAGGATGCCATTGAACGCCTACGATGCTCTTATGTTCGTTGCTCTCTACTGCCTCGATTATGCCATCGGTCGCAATTGCCGAAACCTTGAGGAGAGAGCCGGGAGAGGCCACCGCTTGGTGGTGGAACGAGTTGACAAACAGTTCGTGATTGCCATCGAATATTTGTTCAAGCACACTTCCTTCCTCAATTGTCACGTGGTGAGACGCATATTCGCGAGGCAGGTCTTGACTATGCTTTAGTAATTTGACGTTTGGCAGTTCTGTGGCAATGTCTTGATGGAGTTTCCCATCCAGAGCAGCAACCAAGACCTGAATTCCTCGACAAATGCCCAGCATCGGAATCTGGCGGTCATAGGCCAACTTGACAAGCAACAACTCAGGCAAATCACGTTTGGGGTTGATGCTATGCAGGGCAGGGGAAGGTTCTTCGCCAAGATATAAGGGATTGATGTCTCCACCTCCTGACAATAATAGTCCGTCGATGTGGTCGAGTGCACTCAACAAGGCATCCTTGTCCTCGTAAGGTGGAATAATCATAGGTACGCCACCTGCTTCCAAAATGGAACGATAGTAGCCTTCGGCTAGTTCACAACCTTTCTCTCCAAAGTTTCCCGTGATGCCGATAATGGGCTGGCTTTTGTGTGTAGGAAATTGGTTGTGCCAGGTATCATATGTACGCTTCCAATCAAACATAGGCTCGATAGCAATTGAGATTAGGCATAAAGTGTATTGAACATAGGTTCACTGAGACTCCTATTTAATGAACTTCACGCTTCGACGCTTACCTGCAAATTTCCATGATACTATGTACAGTCCTCGAGGAAGGCCACGCAGGTTGCACTCTTCGGAGGCTCGGAAGGTACGCATCAAGCGTCCTCCTTGGTCATAAACGTTGACCGTAAAGTTCAGTCCATCGGGTCGTTCGCTTCCAAAGTGCAGGCGATCACCTGTCGGGTCATAGGCAAGAGCATAGTCGAAGTCTTCGTCATGAGTGTCTTCGATAGCATCCACAACCTCATCGACCTGGGTAATTGTCCATAAACGATTGTTCGAAGTCTTGTTGCGTTCATCGCTCGTGTAGCTGACAATGCGGGTTCCGTCACTACTGCTTCCTCCGCTCAGGTTGGCTTCGTGTTGACTAAAGTGATTGATGAGATTGAATCTATCGTCACCTTGCTTTACGAGGTCCCATTGTTGCCGTGTGTCGAGCGAGTCGGCTGTAGCTACATTAAGTATGGCTCCAATTTCCGTTGTCGCGGTAGGATTCCCTTCTGTGGGGTCGTTTAAAGCCTCGCCCGTAGCGCGGTTCACTATATGCATGAAGCCGTTTGATAGAGGGTATATCCTCCATTGCTGACTTTGGATCTCCTCCTCGCGATGATTTCCGCAAATCGTGTTGTCGTCGGATTTGATGTCAATAGCCGTTCCTGTACCTACATTAGTAATAACATAGTACACCATCGAATCAGCTTCAAAGTCAGGTACTTTGGGCGTTGGTGGCTGTGGTGGTTCAGGTTCATTGGGCAGCAAGGACGCGAAGGCCGTTTCCAAGAAAGGAATATGAGTGGTTACGTAGGAACGCAGGTCATTAACATATTGGTCATAAGTGCTGTAGAGCACACACTCGCGCAAAACCCTTTTATTGATACCCCATAGCTCGAAATTCTTTTCTTGCGAGCGCTGAAGCAGTGAAGCCAGACTATCTATCTTCTCTAACATGAATGCCTGAACTCCGGCGTCCACCACTTCGCGATAGCGACGGTTGATAAGTTTGGCAAACCAAGGGTCTTCCCACATACGTAATGGCCAAGCACGAAAGACGGAAGCACCAAATGCCACCTCCGTCATCATGTTTCGTGAAGTGTCACCAATGCGATTGTCGTTTCCATAGGCAATGTCGTAGTCCCACAATGGTCCCCAGAAGAAGCGGTCGTCGTCCTGGTCCTTATAGAAATAGGTTGAATAGAAGCCGTCTGGGTTTCCACTCACTTCTGTAGCAATATACCAGTTGGCCAGCGAGATGCTGTCCACAAGTGGGCGATAGCCAGTCTCAGGTTCTTTGAATTGACTTCCAAAGAGTCGGCTCTCTAATTCATAGACGCAGTTTCGGATGTATTTGTATTGTGAATTTTCCAACTCTTCCTCGTCGGGATAGTGGATGCGGATGGGAGAGTTTTGTCTTGGCGTATAGAATCCCGTGACTCCATTCTGGAAGTCCGCGAAACCGTCGGCTTCCAGCAGGTAGCCTCCCGTGATGTTACTCTCTTCTGTGATTGGATAATCTTGTTCTGTGATGTTAACACGATGCGGACGCACTTCTACTTGGTCCGATATTTGATAGTTGCCGACATATTTCCCGTTAAGCGTGAGATCGACAAACTTTGCAGCAGGATTGAAATCCAATCCTACGAACTCGCCCAACGCGCTGGTCAGGGCATTTCGTATAAGTGTTTTGTCGCCATGATTGGCCATTAATGTCCATTTCTTGGCTTTAGCATAACCTTGGCCTAAGAACTTTTCCTTCTCGTGAAACTTTATTCTGTAAGGTTTCTTGGCCAAGCTCCAAGTAGAGTTTCCTCGTCCACGAATCTCTAATGAGTCGTAGAACGTGACGTTGTCTTGTTCATCGACATACCACATGCGGGCCAGTACATAATTGTTTTTGCTTGTAATACTATTGCCCGTGAAGGTATTAATATAAATATGTGGCAGGTTGGTGAGTCGCATGTGCGATTCATCAACCTGCCCATTCATTGTCATCGTGATTAGGCAAGCCAACAGGCAACCTATCAGATGTCTACTTTTCAATTTCTAATAGTTCTACTGTAAATATAAGCATCGAGAAAGGCTTGATATTGCCCGTCTCGCGCTCTCCGTATGCCAGTTCCTGAGGAATATAGAGTTCCCACTTCGAACCAACAGGCATCATGGTCAAGGCTTCAGTCCATCCCTTGATGACCTGGTTGCATGCAAAAGTGGTAGGTTCATTGCGCTTGTATGAACTGTCGAAGACTGTGCCGTCGAGCAACTTGCCTTCGTAGTTCACCTTTACGCGCTGGGTAGCTGTTGGAACTTCGCCTTCACCCTTCGTAAGCACCTTATATTGCAAACCGCTTGGAGTGGTAACGACACCATCCTTCTTTGCGTTCTCTTTCAGGAACTCTTCGCCTGCCTTGCGATTAGGACCAAACTTGCGTTCCATCTCTTGCTTGTGGTAGTAATCCATTTGCTTCCTGACAACTGCTTGCGTGCTATCCATAGAGATGGGCAGTTCGTCGTTCTCTCCAGAGATTCCTGCACGGAAACCTGCAACAAAGCGGTCGGACTGCAGAACCTGAAGTGAATCGCTGATTTGCTTCGATACTTGAGGCACTATTTGACCTTCTACTTGCTGACGAATCTCGATACCAGCCAGACGAGCCTTCGTGCGCTTATCGGCTTCAGTCAGTGTGGCAGAGTCGAATCCTTGTATGAAATCGGCTAAGTATGTTGTGTCAACACCCAAACGTTGTACCAGATAGTCCTTCAAGCCCATGGTGTTGGCCTTACCCATGAGGTAGCTGAAATCGCGGGCGGATATTGTGTCCACCTTTTCCACTACGGGCTGTTGCTTCTTTACCTTTTTCTTCTGTGCCGCGCTAACCGTCATGCACATCATGACGGCCAGCATCAGCACGATAATTCTTACACTTTTCATTGAAAGAATGTCAATTGTCTAATTGTGGATTAGTTCTTTTCGATACCCAGCAACTCAATGGTGAATACGAGAGCGGAGAAGGGCTTGATCTGTCCTGCTTCGCGATCGCCATAAGCCTGGTCCTGAGGAATATAAACCTTCCACTTAGAACCTACGGGCATGTGAGTCAGGGCATTGGTCCATCCGGGTATAACCTGATTGCAACGGAAAGAGGTGGGTTCGTTGCGCTTGTATGAACTATCGAATACGGTGTCGTTGATGAGTTTACCCTCGTAGTTAACCTTTACAGTGCTGGTGTCAGCAGGAATCTCACCCTTGCCTTCCTCGATAACTTCGTAGTACACACCATTCTCCAGCTTGTTCAAACCTTCTGTCTTGGCAATCTTGGCCATAAACTCTTCGTTCTCCTGCTTCCAAGGACCATACTTCTTCTCCATTTGGGCCTTCTTGATGTCGGCCTGCTTCTGGCGAGCTGTAGCTTGAGCCTCTTCCATAGTCATTAGGCCTCCCTCTTCTAGGGTACCGCTAACGAAGCCTGCCATAAAGTTCTTCAAACTGATGGTCTGCGTGCTGTCCTCACCAAAGAGTTCATAGTTGATACCCTTCATCATCTGCTGACTGATTTGCTGACCAATCTGGATACCCATGAAATAGGCGGTCTTCTTTTTGTCGTCACCAGCGTTGGCGCCTTCGTTCAAACCCTTGATGAACTGGTCCATATAAGCCGAGTCCACGCCCATGTGGGAAAGATACTCTTTCAAACCTTGTGTCTGAGCCATACCAATGGCATATGACAGGGTGTCCACGTCGCTCTTCAGGTTGGCCTTGGGGGTACCGTTACCACAAGATGCAATGATGGCAGCAATAACTACCACGAAAATAAAGCTTAACTTTTTCATTTTTTTGTTTATTAATTTAATGGTTTAATAATAGTCTGTTATCTATTAAATGCTTACAAAACTTTTATTAGTTCTACATCGAATATCAATGTCGCATAGGGAGGGATTGAACTTCCTGCGCCTTGTTCGCCGTAGCCTAACAAGTAGGGGATGAAGAAGCGGAATTTTGCACCTTCCTTCATCAGTTGCACACCTTCCGTCCATCCTGGGATTACCTGATTAAGGCCAAAGTCGGCAGGTTGGTTGCGCTTATATGAACTGTCGAACACTTCACCATTGATGAGTCGTCCTTCATAATGGCAACGCACTTTGTCTGTTGCTTTGGGGCTTTTCCCCGTACCTTCCTGCAATACCTCATACTGCAAGCCGCTCTTTGTGGTTACTACACCCTCGCGTTGACCATTGTTCTCCAGAAATGCCTTTCCTTCGGCGATGTGCTCGCGAGCGTCCTCTGCAGCTTTTGTGGCAAAGTATTCGTTCAGTAGCTCTTGTGCCTCACGAGCCGTCATTGCAGTCTGTTCTCCATTCATGACCTCGGAAATGCTTTTTGTGAAGTCATCGATGTTGAAACCTTTGATGTTCATGCTCCGTAACTGTTGACCAATGCCAAGGCCCAGAGCGTAACTAATCTTGTCCATGTTTGTTTATCTATATTGTACGTTTTTCGAAATCGCGTGCAAAGATACAAATTTTATATGTAACGCGTGCGCTCGCGAACATTTATTTAAGCAAAATTAAGAAAAAGACCTCTCTTGTTCTATTGGATTTCTATCTTTTTTCATCCGTTTCCGTATATGTTCAAGCGTAAGAATATTTGTACGGATTATTTACAAATGCACTCAGTAAATTGCCAAATTGTAAGAATTTAACCCCTTTGAAGCAAAAAATCATTATTGAGTTATTGGTGGCACGGAAATTTTTAATAAATTTGCCTCGCATAATAAGGCCTGCACAGATTTAAATGCCGTGTTTTGCTAAGTGTGTGAGTATTAATTAATAAAGTAAGAAGATGAACAATTTAAATGAAATATTAATGCGTAATATTATGAAGAAAAGTTACTTCAGGTATGCAGTCGTGCTTCTATTGAGCATGCTGCTCGCGCCGCTATCACTGCAGGCGCAGAACGTGACTATCGGTCCGGACAATGGTAGCCTTATTACTGGTCAGGCAGGTGGTAACGTTGATGATTCAGGTATTGGAAGAGGTATGGCTTCTATGTGGCGTCATGAGCAGTTGCCCCTGACGATGACCACGTCTGATATCGCAAACCTCACGGGCTCTGGAGAATTGCAGGATCCTTCTTGTGCCATTGATATATACAATGGCAACCTGATTATTGGTGCTGGTCAAACCCAGACCTTTATGGTTGTTTCCCTGCCCAAGGGTTATCGTATTACAGGATACCGCCTGGTTTTGCAACCTAATATTTCTGGCACTATCCAGCTTCATCCGGGAAAAGACTCATGGGATATTGGAACTAATGACCAAATGAGTTTCTTTGAAACGCCAGCCTGGGGTTCGGGCTCACCTTATGGAAATAATACGCATTCTAATCAGATGACTTGCCCTGATTCCATTACTGCAGCTCATGAAATAGGTAATGAATCTAATACGCTGATGGAAAACAATACCGCTGAGAATAGAGCTAAAGAATTTGTCATTACACGTACTAGTAAGACACCTACGGATATGACCAATCAGCTCCACTTCTTCTTTGCAGCAAGTGCAACGGGACAAACTACTCCTTATCGTTATGCTCTTACTATCAAGTCATTTGAGCTCTATTTCACGGCTGAGGGTACATTCGATGCAGAAGCAGCTCCTGCAGCTCCAGGTCCGGCTACAAGTATGGCGAAGTCTCCTTTCACTACAAGTAAGATGGACGTGGGTGCGGTTGTTGAGAAGAATGGTTTATATACCTATGATTATACAGGTGTACGTGACCTGATTGCTTACACATATTTGTATCAGGAAGATGCAGTTATGAATGGAAAGCCTGCCGATGTAGCTACCAATAAGCATATATATCCATTGGTGGTTGACGGACAGGGTGCTTACGCCTTTGGTCAGGGAACCTATTTTATAGAACCTCCCACCACCATAACTACTTCTTCAGGTTGGGAATCGCCCATTGGTTTCAGAGTTGTTGGTGCCACATTTGATTGTCAGTGGGGTACGGCAACTACAGGTGGAGAGATAACTGTAAACAACGGATATAGGATTAGCGTTAGGTACAATAACCAAAATTACTATTTGAATGACAACTTGGATTTTGTGCAAACCACACAGGCCAATGCATTCGTATGGAGTAGTGATGAATTTGGTAACCTTTATACGGGAACGGATTATAAACGTTATCTTTCCTGCTTCGGAACAGGAAATGACCGCATTCTTTCTTTGAGTTCGGCAGCTTCTGGCCATGAAGCAACATGGAACCTGAGAGTACGCAACGATGGTCGTGTTTATTATCATAGTGATGGAGGAAATGACTATTTGCTGAATTATCAACGCATTCAGGAGGGTAGCGCTTATCACTTGAGAGGACACGTATCACAGAATCCCTCCAACGACAACTTGGCTTCGGCTGCTAGCACGGGTGGTACTCATACCACTAACCTGCCTTCCTTCACCCCAGGCGCCTATACACTGGAGGTTTATGGCACGGATAAGACCACTCCCATTCAAACCATTACGGTAAATAGTGCCGCTGATGTAACTAAATACACTACGCCCAAGCTGAACAACGATGCTGTAATGTTCAAGATTACTAGTGTCGCCGATGGTTGTCAGGCTCTGGTGAATGTCACACTGCAGTTGGAGGCTTTGAATCCTTATATTAATAGTATGGATATTGTCTGTGAAAGCGAGGAAGATGCACAAGGTAAGAAATTGGAACTCGTCCAAACCTTCACAGCCAACGACTTCAAGGTCAGCGGTGGTAAGTTTATTTTCTACATTCCCACAGACTACTACTATCATGACCTTACCTTCACATTCAAGGACCTGTATAGCCAATACGGTGATGAAAGCTATGGTGGAACACATAATTCACGTTATAGCTATGTGACATCAGACTACTTCTTACAATTCGATGGTGATGGAGATGGTGGTCTGTATGATCCTCACTATGATCCCAATTATCCAAGCACGACTAAGATATACACCTCAGTTGCCGGTAACAACCGCTTTGAGTTCAATAACGCTGAGGAACTTACTGGTGGTGGTTCGGAAGCACAGTTCTTGAAGGAATATCCTTTCTCAGTATCAAAGTATCTTTCTACTTATGATCCTGATGGTAGTGGTAACATCGGTCAGTTCAGTTTAATCCAGATGAATGCCTCGGTAAATACACAGAGAACAGGTATTTACTATGTGTTCACTGCTGATGAAACCCGTTACAATATCGCCCCAACTACAGACTGGCAGCATCGTAGCTTTGCCTTCTACCGTATGGACATTGAACTGGTGGCAAAGAACTATATTCCCAAACTTGAGTGGACAAAGGTTTACGACCAGACACTTTATGTTGCCGAGAACGGAAGCGCTGCCGAGGACGATATGTGGGGCTTGACGCTGAGGGTTCAGGATACTGACGAAGGTGGTAATGTCTTTGATGTTGAAGAGGGCACTGGTTACCTGTCTGTTAAGGAGATTCTGGAAGCCTTCGAAGCCGAGTTTAACAGCAAGGGTGATGGTCTTCCCACCGATGCTAAGCAGATTCTCTATATCGACGGTAGCAAATTGCAGACTATCGTGGCAAGTGCGGGCGACTATAGTTTGGAAAGCTTGAAGGCTCAGCTCGCTCCCAATGCTCTGATTTATCTGCCTGAGAATATGACATCAACCGCGGATAACTTCGCATATAAGACCGCTGGTGGTTCGTTCAACGCTGGTAAGGACATTGTGCTGATTGACAGACAGCCCTTCTATGCTCCTTATGACATTCAGGTGGATGCTGCCAATAAGGCAATCCATGAGCGTCAGGTAACCAATGACAAGAATGGTAAGGTTGCTAGTGCAACTATTATTCTGCCATTCGACATCTTGGTTGATTCGGAAGGTAAGCACGTTAATGCAGACGGAACCTCTCCTGCCTTCTCATTGCATCAGATGCAGGCATCGAACTGTCTGACAGATGAGGCTCCAGCAGATCAAGCAGATGCAGAAGAGTATGTTTACTTCCCCGTTATCCAGGTTGCAAGTGCAACGTTGCCCAACAAACCTTATTTGGTTAAGGTCCTCGAACCAGGAGACGACAGCAATGTTTCGTTCGTAGCAAGTCAGAAGGGTGCCCTCATTAAGGCTACTACTGGCATGGATAAGAATAGTTACACCTTCGCTGGTGAGTCTGCAAGCGGTACTGCAAAAGATGGTAACTATAGCTTCACGGCTTATGGTTCTTACTCTGGTAAGAAGGTTGCAAAGGATGCCAACAATGTTGTATTCTACTTTGCTAGCAACATGTTCCTGAGCACTCAAGAACTGAACAAGCCCTATTTGAATGTTGCTCCCTTCCGTTCTTACTATGCTTCGGTGGCTCCGACTGGTGCTAAGCTCTCTACTCTGAGCATTATCTTCGGCGAAGGCGAGGGCAATGCAGATGCTATCCGCGACCTCCGTGTGAAAGAGGCTGACTTGGCAGTACAGGCAGGACGTGGTACTCTCACTATCGCCTCTAAGGCTGATAACAACGTGCGTGTCAGCGGTATCAATGGTATCAGTCGCTATAACTTCAATATGAAGGCTGGCGATGTGAAGACTGTAAGTGTTCCCGCAGGCATCTATGTAGTTAACGGAGTTAAAATCCTCGTTAAATAATCAAGTAAAAGTTATAGTATTATTAAGGTAAATTGAAATGGAGGATATAACAATGAAAAAATACATAGCACCTAGCATGAAGATTGCCGATATGGCGTCTGAGAATGATATTATGGTTGTGATTCAGTCTTACAACTGGGCAGACGTGAAGAAGAAGTCCTTTGTAGAAGAGGAAGAAGACGACCTCTTTGAGGAAGAGATTGAGAATACCTCTATCACCCCCAGTAGTAGTAAGATCTGGGACAAAGTATGGTAAGAAATTAGTCCTAAGGGTTGTAGGTTCGGAATTTTTTCCGTAAGTTTGCATTGCAAACGAATATTCGACCTTATGGGACGACAAGATGTGATACTGAGCACTGGTCTCAGTGATAGCCTGAAGGCGGCCGTGGAACAAATTGTCCACGACCGCCTTTTTGTGCTTACTGATGAGACCACCTTGCATCTTTGTTGGCCTCTTATAAGTCCATTGCCTTGCATGCAGGGCGCACAGATGATAACGATTGCTCCCACTGACGAGAACAAGACGCTGGAATCGCTTGCCCACGTGTGGACGGCTTTGCAACAGGGTGGGGCAACGCGTAGATCTTTGTTAATATGCTTAGGGGGCGGTATGGTGACAGACTTGGGCGGTTTTGCTGCAAGCACATTCAAGCGCGGAATAGCATACATTAATGTTCCCACGACCCTGCTTTCGATGGTTGATGCGGCTGTGGGCGGAAAGACGGGCATCAATTTCGGAGGTTTGAAGAATGAGGTTGGAGTGTTTAATGGGGCTAAGGCAGTTATTCTTGATGCCGAATTCCTACGCACTCTTGACCACGAGAACTTGCTTTCGGGTTATGCAGAAATGTTAAAGCACGGTCTCATTAGTACTACAGAGCACTGGTTAGAATTGCTCACGTTTGATCTCGATAATATTGATTATGCTCGATTAACCCAATTGGTTGCCAAAAGTGTTAAGGTTAAGGAACGTATAGTGGAGGAAGACCCTCATGAACATGGAATACGTAAAGCCCTCAATCTTGGGCATACTGTGGGTCATGCCTTCGAATCACTGGCTTTGGAAGAGCATCGAACTGTCTTGCACGGCTATGCAGTAGCTTGGGGATTGGTGTGCGAGTTGTATCTGAGTGCTGTTCGCATGGATTTCCCTCATGACAAGTTCTACCAGACGCGATTGTTCATCAAGGAACATTATGGCAAGTTCCCTTTCACGTGCAAGCATTATCCGCGTTTGCTTGAGCTGATGGCACACGATAAGAAAAACCTTGAGGCAGGTCAGGTAAACTTTACCTTGTTGGCAGACATAGGCGATATTCGCATCAATCAAACGGCTTCGAAGGAGGAAATAGAGGATATGTTCGATTTCTATTGTTCAGAATAATAGTTTTATTTCAAGTTTAGTCAAATAATTAAAATATCCAATGACCATGAAAAAGGCCTTTTTATTCTCCCTTGTTCTAATTCTTGCAACCGGTTTGCAAGCAGAAAAGAAAGTGAAGACTTCCGGTAACCCTATTTTACCTGAGTTTCATGCCGATCCTGAGGTTATGTATAGCCACCAAACGGGTAAGTTCTACATCTATTCCACAACCGATGGCGCTCCTGGATGGGGAGGCTACTACTTCACGGTGTTCTCGAGTAAGGACCTTACTGATTGGCGCCACGAAGGCATCATGCTTGACTTGGGAACGTCGCAAGTTGCATGGGCAACGGGTAATGCCTGGGCTCCTTGCATCGAAGAAAAAAGACAGAAGGACGGAACATATAAGTATTATTTCTACTTTAGTGGACACGATCGCGAACGTGACCGCAAGTCCATTGGTGTGGCTGTAAGCGATAGTCCCACAGGACCTTTTGTCGATTTAGGCCATCCCTTGGTTTATGACCGTCCCGAGGGCGTTCGGAATGGTCAGCAAATCGATGTCGATGTCTTTACAGACCCACGTACGGGCAAGAGCTATCTTTATTGGGGTAATGGCTATTTGGCAGGTGCAGAACTGGGCGAGGACATGACAAGCCTCGTGCCTGGGACTACGCGTGTTCTAACACCCGCAGGCGGAACGCTGAAAGATTATGCTTTCCGTGAGGGTGCTTATGTGTTCTATCGCGAAGGCAAGTATTATTTCCTTTGGAGTGTGGATGATACCGGCTCGCCCAACTATCATGTGGCTTATGGAACCTCGGATTCGCCTCTTGGACCTATACAAGTGGCCAATGACCCTGTTATCCTAATTCAAGATCCCGAGAAGGAAATCTATGGACCTGCCCATAACAGCGTGCTTCAGATACCAGGACGCGACGAGTGGTATGTTGTTTACCATCGCATCAACAAGAATTACCTGTTCCCCCGACCTAATGGTCCTGGCTTCCATCGCCAGGTTTGCATCGACCGCATGGAATTCAATGCTGACGGCACTATCCGTCGAGTTCAACCCACACTTGAAGGCGTAGCCCCATTAAAGGGAAAGGTAAAGGACAAGAAATAAGCTTTGAAAGGAAAAAGTATTAAATAAAGAAAAAAATAAGAACTTGCATTAAACCTCTGCAATCTATGATGTCATAAAGTCAGAGAGTTGTTAACCAGATGTTGAACTATTAAAAGAAATAGCCATGAAAAAGATTCTCTTCGTTTCAGCCATGATGCTGATGGTGGTCTTCCTCTTCGAAGGATGTGTTACCACAACAACTCCTGTTTCTGCTTCCTCTTCGATGACGGTTAGCAAGATTCGCAATCATGCACGTTTCCTTACCGATCGTATGGCATATGAACTGGACTTTACCCCCATGCAGTATGAGGATTGCTACGAGATCAACTATGATTTCATCTACTACGTATCGTCCTTTATGCCCGATGTAGTGCATGGTTACTACGATGCCATCAATAGCTATTACCGCTATCTCGACTATCGTAATGACGACCTGCGCTTTATCATGACAGCAAGCCAGTACATTCGCTTCATGTCGAAGCCCTACTTCTATCGTCCCATTTACACAAGTGGTTCGTCGTGGAACTTCCGCGTTTACACGATTTACAGCAATCGCTCGTTCTACTACTACGATGCTCCCGTCATCTACAAAAAGTACAATGGCGGACACAGCCGTACGTACTATACGAACAGCTATTATGTTAATCGCTATAACAGCAGAGACCGCTTCACTGGCGATCCGAGGATAATGGGTTCTCACTCGTTCAATGATCACCGTCGTAACGACTTCGGTTCCAACTTGCGCGAGCGCAACCAGAAGCCCGACTATAATAACTATGGTAATCGCAACAGTTCTAACCGCACTGCCGATCCTCGCTATCGCGACAGCAGTGGTAATCACAACTCGCCGCTCATCAATAGCCGTTCGTCGAATACGGGTGAACAGCGCGGACAGAACACCGAAGCATCTCGTGGAGAGCGCACTAACAGCGGTCGTGGACAGGGGACTACACGTCAGTCGACCAGTACTTCCACCTCGACTCGTCAGTCAGGCAATTCATCTTCGACCCGCCAGTCAGGTAATACTTCCAATACTCGTCAATCGACCGGCACTTCCACTCGTGGGCGTTCGGAAACAACAACTCAGACGGGTACTCGCTCGGGCAATGACACCCCCACGACTACCTCTCGGGGTGAGAGCCGCGGTAACCGTTCAACTACAACACGCAGATAAGTGCGTCGGACATTACTAACAGTTATCCTAACTCTTTCGGTCTTCACTTCTCAGGCACAGGCGCTTTGGGAGGTGGAGGCCGAAAGCCGTGATACACATTTGTTATTTTTCCCCGATTCCATCGAGATTTTTACCTCCGCAGGCTTAACTTTGTGGTATCGCGAACCTATGCGTGTGCCTTTCGTGATAGAGTATGATGCGATGGTGGTGCAAAAGGATTCGACAGAACGCCTTTCTGATCTTAACTGCTTTTGGTTGGCCACCGACCCAGAGGTTCCTGGCGGAAGTCCTTTGACTCGCATTCAAGAGCGCAATGGTGCCTTTGCGAATGCTTCCACGCTTCAACTCTATTACATGGGTTATGGCGGCAACTGGAACTCGACTACTCGCTTCCGTCGTTACAACGGCAAGCCCCAACCGCCCCTCATCAAGGAATACACAGATTCGGCCCATTTGCTTCGTCCCAATCATTGGTATCAGATTCGCATCGAAGCTACTCGCGAACGCACTCGTTACTTTATTGATGACGAGTTGCTCGTAGATTATGTTGACGACAAACCGCTTCTCTATGGCTGGTTTGGCTTTCGCACAACCTGGAGCCATTGCTTGCTCAAGCATTTCCGTAAGGTTGCACAAGCTACGCCCTGAGGTTGTACTATCATCCCACTGAGCTTGTACAACCTTCGCCTTGGGATTGCTACAATCATCGAACCTAAGTTCATTGTCTCCCGAACCTATATTCGTTGCCCATCGAACCTATATTCGTTGTGCATCGAACCTATGTTCAAGACGCATCGAACCTAAGGCCTTCTTCAATAACCCCTAAGGCCTTCGCAAATAAGGCATAGGGCTTCTGTCGGAAGCCCTATGTTCGCTTATAAATGGGAGAAATGGACAACTTTTTCCCCTCTTTGTTTGCTTTGTTGAGGAAAATTGTTTAGTTTTGAACTTTGAAATACGAAATAATAACCAAATAATACCAAAACAATGAACAACATTCCTGTATTTTTCTGGCTTGTGCCCATCGCCTCAGTGGTGGCATTAAGCATGGCGTGGTATTTCTTCCGCCAGATGATTAAAGCCGATGAGGGTTCGCCTCGTATGCGTGAGATTGCAGGCCATGTGCGCCGTGGTGCAATGGCTTATCTAAAGCAACAGTACAAGGTCGTGCTTATAGTCTTCGTGGTCTTGGCTCTCGTTTTCGCCTTTATGGCCTATGTTCTGCACGCACAGAACACTTGGGTGCCCTTTGCCTTCCTTACCGGCGGTTTCTTCTCGGGCTTGGCTGGTTTCTTTGGCATGAAGACGGCAACTTATGCATCTGCCCGTACGGCCAATGCCGCTCGCAAGAGCCTTGACGGAGGCTTACGTATTGCCTTCCGTTCAGGTGCAGTTATGGGTTTGACCGTTGTAGGTCTCGGTTTGCTTGATATTGCTTTGTGGTTCCTCATCCTCAATCGTTTCGACCACGGAGGTCTCATATCCATCACTACTACGATGCTTACCTTCGGTATGGGTGCTTCAACGCAGGCTCTGTTTGCCCGCGTGGGTGGTGGCATTTATACGAAAGCCGCCGATGTCGGAGCCGATATTGTGGGTAAGGTTGAGGCTGATATTCCTGAGGACGACCCGCGCAATCCCGCCACCATTGCCGATAATGTGGGCGATAATGTGGGTGATGTTGCAGGCATGGGTGCCGACTTGTATGAGAGCTATTGTGGTTCCATCCTATCGACTGCAGCCCTTGGTGCAACAGCGTTTGCAATGGTGCCCGAGATGCAGTTGAAGGCCGTTATAGCACCTATGCTCATTGCTGCTGTAGGTGTGTTCCTAAGCATCTTCGGCATCTATCTTGTTCGCACGAAGGAAGGAGCAACGATGAAAGACCTTCTCCATTCCTTATCTTTAGGTACAAATATTGCAGCTTTGCTCATTGCTGCGGCCACCTTCGGCATTCTTTACCTCTTGCAAATCGAGAATTGGCTTGGGCTTTCGTTCTCCGTCATTACGGGTTTGGCAGCAGGTGTCATTATCGGACAGGCAACTGAGTACTATACTTCGCATTCCTACAAACCCACGCAGAAGATTTCGGAAGCAGGTTTGACGGGTTCCGCAACAGTTATTATCAAGGGCATAGGTACAGGTATGATATCCACTTGCATCCCGGTTGTCACTATTGGTGTCGCTATCATGCTTAGTTACTTGTGTGCTAACGGCTTCAATAGTGCCATGTCTGCAGAAGCCCTATCTCAGGGTCTTTATGGCATTGGCATTGCGGCTGTGGGCATGCTTTCCACTTTGGGAATCACATTGGCCACTGATGCATACGGTCCCATTGCCGATAATGCCGGAGGTAATGCCGAGATGAGTGAGTTGGGCGAAGAGGTTCGACATCGTACCGATGCCCTTGACGCTTTGGGCAATACCACTGCTGCCACAGGTAAGGGCTTCGCTATAGGAAGTGCTGCTCTTACGGCTTTGGCTCTCTTGGCTTCCTATATAGAAGAGGTAAAGATAGCAATGGAACGTGCCGGAATGACGCTTACCAACCTGAAGGGTGAGGCCATCAATGCCGCACAGGCAACTATTCCCGACTTCATGAACTATTTCCAGGTGAATCTGATGAATCCCCGAGTGCTCGTTGGTGCATTCATAGGTGCAATGGCAGCCTTCCTCTTCTGCGGTCTTACAATGGAGGCCGTAGGACGAGCCGCGCAAAAGATGGTGGAGGAAGTGCGTCGTCAGTTCCGTGAGATAGCAGGTATTTTGGAAGGCAAGGCTACGCCCGACTATGGCCGTTGCGTTGAGATATCCACTCGTGCCGCTCAGCATGAGATGATCTTCCCCTCGTTGCTGGCCATTGCCATTCCCATTGTTGTGGGAATGATCCTTGGTGTGGCAGGTGTCTTAGGCTTGTTGGTAGGCGGTTTGGCAAGCGGTTTCACGTTGGCAGTCTTTATGGCGAATGCCGGCGGTGCTTGGGACAATGCCAAGAAGATGGTGGAAGAGGGCAACTTCGGCGGAAAGGGTTCGTTTGCCCACAAGGCTACTATCGTTGGTGATACCGTTGGTGACCCCTTCAAGGACACAAGTGGTCCTTCGCTTAACATCCTCATCAAGCTGATGTCAATGGTTAGCATCGTTATGGCAGGCTTAACCATAGCCTTTGGTTAGCCTAATGATAAGGTATGAAAAAGACGAAGCACCGAATGTCCAATCGGATATTCGGTGCTTCTTTTGAGTCGGGATGACAAGATTCGAACTTGCGACCACACGCCCCCCAGACGCGTACTCTACCGGGCTGAGCTACATCCCGCTCTTGCAATTTGCGTGTGCAAAGGTAGGAACTTTTTTTGTTACGACCAAACTTTTTTGTAATTTTGTTCGCTGAAAGGAATAAATTATGCATAAAGAATATTTCGATATTTATCCGACAACGCAACTGCAAGGTCGCATTCAGTTGCCTGCAAGCAAGAGCATCAGCAATCGCGCTTTGCTCATCAACGCCTTGTGCGCCGACAGGATAACGCCCGATAACTTGTCGGATTGCGATGATACACAAGTCATGCTTCGTGCCTTGCGTGACATGCCAGACACTATCGACATTGGTGCCGCAGGCACAGCCATGCGTTTCCTAACAGCCTATCTCTGCGTAACGCCCGGAACCCATATCATCACTGGTACGGAGCGCATGCGGCATCGGCCTATAGGCATTCTTGTCGAAGCCCTTAGGTGTTTGGGTGCTTGTATAGAATACTTAGGCGAGGAAGGCTTCCCTCCTTTGCGCATCACTGGTAATGCCGAGTTAAAGGGTGGTGAAGTTTCCATCTCTGGTGGTGTTAGTTCGCAGTTCATCTCTGCCTTGTTGATGATAGGTCCTGTGCTGAAGGAAGGCTTGTCGCTAAAGTTGACGGGCACGGTGGTTAGCCGGCCTTATCTTGACATGACAGTAACCATAATGCGCCAATATGGTGCTCTTGTCGAGTGGAAAAGCGATAACGAAGTGCGTGTGGCGCCTGTTCCATATCAATCATGCCCTTATACGATAGAAAACGATTGGAGTGCCGCCAGTTATTGGTATGAGATGGTTGCCTTAAGTCGCGACCCAAAGGCACAAGTCGTGCTACCGGGCTTGTACGCTGAAAGTATGCAGGGCGACAGTCAGGTAAGCAGTCTCTTTAATGAACTTGGTGTAGTGACAGCATTCATAAAAGAGGAAGATGGAACGGAGGCGGTTCGATTAAGTAAGGGGAACAATCTTGCGTGTAGGCTCAATTGTGATCTTTCCAGTCAGCCCGACCTTGCTCAGACAATAATTGTCACAGTTGCTATGCTCGACATTCCTTTTACCATAGGCGGACTTCGAACCTTGCGTATTAAGGAGACCGACCGCATAGCCGCTCTTTGCCGAGAGTTGGGAAACCTTGGTTTGAGTATCGAAGATATGGGGAACGACCGCATGGAATGGGGTGGAATATGGGCAAATCATGTTGACCTTCCCGAGATAGCTACTTATGAAGACCACCGAATGGCTATGGCATTTGCACCTGCCTGCCTGCGCGTGGGAGGTATACGCATTATGAATCCAGCTGTCGTCAGTAAGTCATATCCTTCTTATTGGGAACACTTAAAGGAGATAGGTTTTAAGATATGCAGTTAGCGCTATACATCATCCTCGCCTTAATTGTCTTGGGAGTAATTGCCGCCACTATGGGGTGGTTGCATAATCGCCACGTTACTGAGGAAGAAGATCCTGTGAAAAAGGTCCTCGACATGGAGTGTTGCGGTCAACACGAAGTGTGTGAGAAAGAGAGCCTGTTGGCGGCCTTAAGCAAGCAGGTCGAATATTATAATGACGAAGAGCTTGACCGCTTTCGTGGTCGGCGTCCGGATGCTTTTTCTTCCGATGAAACCGAGGAATTTCGTGAAGTTCTATATACCATGCGAAGCGATGAAGTGGCAGGTTGGGTACGTAGTTTGCAATTGCGCGGAGTGGAACTCCCAGAGGAACTTCGCGACGAGGTGCTTATGATTGTTGGCGAACGAAGGCAATAATTCGGCATCGCGCGCGTTATTATTATAATTGAATATTGGAGATTGAGGATTGAACATTAAACGCAACATAAGGTTTCTTGTGTGGGCAGCGATAACGTTGCTCCTAGTTTCTTGTTCCACTAAAAAGAACACTTCCTCCACTCGCTTCTTCCATTCGATGACAGCCCGTTTTAATACAGTGCACAACGGGCAAGTGGCTTATTTAGAGGGTACCGAATCCCAGATGAAAGGACATCAGGATGATTACACACGTCCGCTTCCTATCATTATCAGTACCAATAAATCGACAGCCGGCGTGGGTAAGAGCAACTACGAAACCACAATAACGAAGTGTGAGAAAGCCATTAAGCTCCATAGCATCAAGAAACGGCCCCAAGTGAGTGGCAACAAGACACGCACACCCAAGCAGAAGGAATATCTTGCACGAAAGGAGTTTAACCCTTACTTGCGCCATGCTTGGCTGTTGTTGGGTAAAGCTCAGTTCCAGAAGGGCGATTTCATCGAGGCAGCCTCTACGTTCAATTATATCACGCGACTTTATTCTACACAACCTGAGGTAAATAGTGTTGCCAAAGCTTGGTTGGCTCGTTGTTATGTGGCTTTGGAGTGGCCTTACGATGCTGAGGATGTATTGGATAAGATGCGTCGTGATAGTATCTCCCCTGAAGGACAGCGCGAACTGACGGTTACCCGTGCGGCTTATCTCGTCGAGACGGGCCAGTATGAGCAGGCCATTCCAGAAATTAGGAAAACCATAAAGCAGACTAAACAAAAGCTACAGCGTTCACGTCTGAACTTCCTCATAGGTCAGTTACAACGCGAACTCGGTCAGAACGATGAGGCATATAAGTCGTTTACAAAGGTCGTAAGGAGTAATCCTCCTTATGAATTGGCCTTCAATGCCCGCATCCTGCAAACTGAGGTTATGTCGAAAGGGCAATACAAGGCCATGATTAAGAAACTCCAACGCATGGCTAAGAGCGATAAGAATAAGGACTATCTGGATCAGGTCTATTATGCCATCGGCAATATCTATTTGTCTGCTGGTGACACGCTTAAGTGCATTGGAGCTTATGAGAAAGGTGCCGAGGAAAGCACGAAGAATGGTATTGCCAAGGCTGTCCTGTTGCTGAAGCTATCTCAAATCTATTGGGAACGCGAAAACTATATCGACGCCCAGCGTACCTATCAGCAGTGCATTAGCATCCTCGACAAGGAGCATGAAGAATATCCCGAAGCCGAATGGCGTTCGAAGGCTCTCGACGAGACTGCTCCTCATCTATCTGCCGTGAAGTTGCAAGATAGTCTGCAACTATTGGCTCAAATGCCTGAAGACAAGTATTTGGCCGCCATCGACCGCGTTATTGAGGCCTTGAAGAAAAAGGAAAAGGAGGAAGCTAAGAAAGCTGCAGCGCAAGGACGTACGCCTACATCTACCAACAATGCTAATCAAGCCGCCAACCGGCAAACGGCACAAAACGCAGTGCCTACGTCTCAAAACCGTGGTGCATGGTATTTCTATAATCCCCAAACCGTAATGGCTGGTAAGCAGGAGTTCCAGCGCCGATGGGGTCAGCGCAAGAACGAAGATAACTGGCGACGGAGTAATAAGACCGTTGTCAATAACGATGAGTTTGAGGATTATAATTATGACGATGAGGCAGCCGATTCCATCCGAGCTGCGGAAGAAGCTGCAATGAACGAAGAGGAACAGCGTATTCGCGACTCCTTGGCCAATGATCCTCATCATCGTGAATACTATTTGGCACAGATTCCATTCACTGAGGAACAAATGGAAGCCTCGAACAAGCTTCTGGAAGATGGCTTGTACAAAGGCGGTATTGCCGTCATGGAGAAGATACAGAATTATCCTTATGCTTTGCGTCTGTTGTTACGCTTGCTTGAGGACTTCCCTGAAACGGAATCGAAAGCCGATGTCTATTATCATTTGTTCTTGCTCCATTGGCGACTCGACGATGATGAACAGGCCCAGTACTATCGCAATCTGTTGATTGAAGAATATCCTGAAGACAAGAATGCCATTCGTGTCAGCAATCCCAATTACGAACTTTTGGCTCGCGAAGGTAAGCATCTTGAGGATTCACTCTATGCTGCCACCTATGATGCCTATCAGGCAAACCGCTACGATGAGGTGGCTCGTAACTACGAAGACCACACTCGTGACTTCTTGCTTGGTCAGCATCGTGCCCGCATAATGTTTGTTCGGGCTATGACCTACCTATATACGGGGCATCGTCCCGAGTTCCTTGATCTGTTGAAACAGATAGTAAAGGATTATTCGAAGGATGATGTCTGTGAGATGGCTTCCTACATTGTGAAAGGGTTGCAAGAGGGCAGGTTGCTTAGTGACGATAAGTACGATGCCTCAGACATATGGAAACGACGCAAGACAAACTGGGTTGATGGTGATTCTACGGCTGTAGCCGACACCTTGAGTGCAGAGCGCTACTCTACTTTCAACTTCGTATTGGCATATCCCACTCATAGTCTCGACGAGGACCAACTCCTTTATGAGATGGCCCGTTACAATTTTACCAGCTACATGGTGCGTAATTTCGAGATAGAAGTCATGGAGGATCAAGGCCTCTCGATGATGTGCATACGTGGTTTCCTTAGTTATGACGAGGCCCATGCTTATGCCCAGCGCCTCTATGCCGACCGCCATATGGCCCAGTTGCTTCAAGGCATACGTTCATTGCTTATTAGCGATGAGAACCTTTCCCATTTGGGTACAGCCTTCAGTTTCGACGAATACAAGGAGTTCTTTGATGCCACCTTTGCACCTATTGATATACCTGATGACCTGCTCATTGACGAACCTACAGATATAGAGGTGCGTGATCCCGATGATGTTGAACTTGAGAATGAAGCAATAGAGGAAGAAGAGAGCTATGACGACTTCCCATATGGATTCTAAAGAATGATTATTGAAAACTAAGAAGATATGGCTACATATAAACTCCTTTGGGTGGACGACGAGATAGAACTGCTGAAGGCTCACATCCTGTTCTTGGAAAAGAAAGGCTATGAGGTTGATACCGTGACGAATGGCTATGATGCGCTTGAGCAGTGTGCTCAGACTGCCTACGACCTTATCTTGCTCGACGAGAATATGCCTGGCATTAATGGTTTGGAAACTCTTGCCCGCATTAAGGAGGTTCTTCCCACAGTCCCTGTGGTCATGGTTACCAAGAGTGAAGAGGAGAATATCATGGATCAAGCCATCGGCAGTAAGATAGCCGACTACCTCATTAAACCAGTCAATCCCACTCAGATATTTTTGACCCTGAAGAAGAACATCCATCAGAAGGAAATCATGACAGAGGTCACACAGTCCGATTATCAGCAGGAGTTTGGAAAGATTGGGATGCAGATTGGCGATGCTCGCTCTTTCGATGATTGGAAGGAGGTATATCGTCGTCTTACTTACTGGGAACAGGAGTTGGTGGCAGCCGATAGTCAGATGACTGAGATGTTGGCCATGCAACGCCAGGAGGCTAATCTGGGTTTTGGCAAGTTCATACGAAAGAACTACATGCGTTGGATTGATGGAGACGAAGACCGCCCCATTATGAGTCCCGACATCTTTAAGTCTGCCGTATTCCCCGCCCTTAATCGAGGAGAAAAGGTATTCCTTTTGGTTATTGATAACTTCCGGTTCGACCAATGGCGTACCCTTCAAACAGAGATAGCCGACCAGTTCCAGATTGAGGAAGACCTTTATATGAGCATCTTGCCTACTGCCACTCAGTATGCCCGCAATGCCATCTTCTCAGGTCTCATGCCTAACCTCATCGCCAAAATGTTTCCAGAGTTGTGGGTCGATGAAGATAGCGAAGAAGGCAAGAATCTTAATGAAGCTCCCCTCATCAAGACGCAGTTCGATCGCTATCGTCGTCGCAATACTTTCACCTACCATAAGATTAACGACTCGCAAGCAGCAGAGAAGCTTGTCCAGCAATTGCCCTCACTCCAGGGATATGATCTAAATGTCGTTGTACTGAACTTCATTGACATGCTCTCGCATGCCCGAACCGAAAGTCGAATGGTACGCGAATTGGCCAATAATGAAGCGGCTTATCGTAGCATTACCCTATCGTGGTTCCGTCACTCTCCTGTTAAGGAACTTTTCCGTGCCCTTGCCGCGTCAGACTACACCATCATCCTCACCACAGACCATGGTTCCATACGATGTGGCAACCCTATCAAGGTTATTGGAGACCGCAATACAAACACCAACCTACGTTATAAATTGGGTAAGAACCTCAGTTATAATCCAAAGGAGGTATTTGAAATTCGCGAACCCCTAAAGGCGAAATTGCCTGCCCCTAATCTTTCCACGGCATACATCTTTGCCTATGGCGACAGCTTCTTTGCCTATCCTAATAACTACAACTATTACGTCACCTATTACCGCAACACCTTTCAACACGGAGGCATAAGCATGGAAGAGATGCTTGTTCCCCTCATCACACTTAAACCAAAGAGAAGGTAGGTGGCACAGAATCGTTTGTTCCATTCCCTTGTGAGAGCGCCCCTACGCCACATATTGCCCCTCTTGTCTGTCCTCCTACTTGTCTCATGCGGGCGGGCCGAACGCATGCACCGGATGCTTGAACAGGCAGAGTGGATGAATCAGCACGATTCGCTGTTCACCTCCGACAGCATTGGCCTCAGCCTTGTTCACTATTATGACCACTGGTGGCATCCCACCACCTTTCGCCTACGTGCTTACTACATGCTGGGTTGTGCCTATCGTGACATGGGTGACAAAACAATAGCCCTTCATTACTTTGAGACTGCCGTTCAGAAAGCCGACACACTTGACTCCGACTGCGATTATGCAACCCTGTCTCGTGTTTTCGGCGAGATGGGAGCCATTTACGGCGAACAATCCCAATCCTACGAACACCTCCATGCCTATCAAGAGCAGAGCAGACTTGCCCTCAAGGCAGGGGATACACTGCTCAGCATCAGTGCACTTGGCCACACGATAGGTTCCTATTCTGTCTTGGGCGATACAGCAACCATGATGCAAGTTGCCAACAAGGTCCGTCGGTTCTATCTCCAGAAGAGGGATCGTAAGCAGGCAGCTCGTGTCTATTATACGCCTATCTATACTTACGCTTGCAATGGGGACTACGAACGAGCGAGGAGCCTCTTGGACATCTACGAACGCGAATCAGGTCTGTTTGACGAGCAGGGCAACATCCAATCAAGTAACGAACTGTACTATTACAGCAAGGGGCTATTGTATAAAGGAATGAATCGGATGGACTCTGCCGAATACTACTTTCGCCGGTTGCTGTCCTCCGACTATTCTATGGAGGCATCGAAAAGTTTGCTCTCAATCTACAAGGCGCAGGAAAATTCCGACTCCATCGAGATATACGTTCGCATTTATCAACAAGAAAAGGCTAAAAGAGCCATCCGTAACCGCATGGATATCCAATCTGTTCTTCTCTCTGAGTCAAAATACGAACAGACGCAAAGCCAGCATCAGGCAAACCAGAAGGCTCGTGAGGCTTGGATGGCGTGGCGAATGGTCTTGACAATCGGCGTGGCACTCGTCTTAACCTTCTCCATATTCTTCTCGATATATAATAAGGTAAGAAAACGCGCTCGAAAGAAGGATGAAGCACTGCAGCTGACCGCCGACAAACTGCAAAAGGCAGAAGTGGAAATCGGGAACTGGAACATGGCGCTACGTGAGGAACGATTGAGGGGCGAGGAAATTGTTCAGTTGTTCGAAGCCATGGCGCGCAAGGAGTACAACGGCAAAAGGCCCACAAAACGAGAATGGAGTCAACTTTCGGGCACTTTCAAACGCCATATGCCACACATTTGGTCGCAATTCGTCATCCGCAAACTTTCCGATCAGGAACGCTTGGTGGCTATCCTCGCTTTTCTCGACATTCCCTCCAGTGGCATTGCCACCCTCCTGGACATCTCTCCTCAGGCCGTAGGCAATGCTAAATTAGGTGCCAATCTGAAATTATCGGGGCAGAGAAGTGCCTCCACGCTTCTGATAACGCTCAGAAAAGTGAGTCAACCCGCAAACAAGGGATAACTCACGCCTATCCAGACAATTAACCATCCGAGTCCATACCTTTTTAGTGTATTTTCGGTGTATCTCACGCTGCCAAGTTTCGCTCGTTTTGCTTTGCGAAGATGCTTATCTGCGCTACCTTTGCCGTCAGAAATCCTTTTTTAAAAAGCAAGATTATGAAAAACGTACGCATCCTCTTCGCAGCACTTTTGGGCTGCATCGTGTTCAGTGCCTCGGCACAGAGGCAGAGAGTTGAAAAAGAAATTCCCCGCAACCTGTTCAGCGAAACGTGGCATAGGTACCGCTATCTGTCGAAGGGTGACTTGGGCATCCTCCGGCACTATTTCCGCGACACAGTTTCGGTTTCGGAGATGAAGGAAGCCTTCCACAGGTTCCATGCCCACCATTTCACCTCGTCCCCTTATGAAGGCTTCGACTCCATTGTCTATGGATTCAACGACCGGAGCATCCTGCTTACGTCGCCCCTGCGCGACCATCCTGTCCGCAAGGTTCGCAACATGCGTGGCGTGTGGGCGCGCGGTAAACGTTTCCACTTACAGCAACTGTTCGATGCCGATGGGCAGCCTCAGGGCGAATTGCAGAAACGGGTGAATCGCGATACCCTGCCGCTGATGGAGCGTACCTACGTATTCCTGCGCGAACCGCGCCACTATATGGGATTCATTGTCTCACCGCTGCCGTCGGCCGACACTTTCGACAGGTATTTGCGCGTGGGGATGGGAGGTTTCAACTATCGTCCCCTCGACTTTTTCTGCCTTGCAGCGCCTGGTGGTACTCTGGATGGTCAATGGTATCACTGCATCCGTTCTGGTGCCCGACTCTTTGGCCGCATACTCAATCTCCACTTTGGGAACGACGGATACGACGACATCATGACCGAACATACATTCTCCGTCCTGCTCTATGAAAAGCCACGCGAAGCCCGCTCGGCCGAGGCTGAATACACGCTTGAACTGCTTTCCCCCGAGCAACCCGACGAAGAGACCCTCAGAGCCTTTGGACTCATGAAACGCTATGTAGAGAAGCTGATGTACGGCACCTTCAATCCGCTCTTCACCTCCGACTTTCGCATCATGACGGGCCGTTACTATCGGGTGACCGTCGATAAGTGTGGCTGGCTGGTGGAGGACTATCTGCGATGACCTGCCCACGAACTGCCCGATTGCAAGGCCTTGGTTCGACAAGACGACCTCTGTCAATGCTACACCTATAGGTCGAATGTACTGCACCCGATATAAAAATTAAACAAGTTTATTTTGTTCTATGCTCGTTTAATCGTACCTTTGCACCATAAAAAGAACGAGCATGGAGAATCTTTCAACTATCAACTTCCAACAACAGGCAATACGGGAGGCCGCCCGTCAGTTTCTCGATGCGATAGGCGACCGCCGAGTTGTTGCCTTTTATGGAGGCATGGGTGCGGGCAAGACTACCTTCATCAAGGCAATCTGCCACGAGCTTGGCGTCACTGACGATATTGTCACCTCTCCCACATTCGCTATCGTTAACGAATATGAAGGTTCATACGGCCCTATTTACCATTTCGACTTCTATCGTGTGAAGTCTCTTGCCGAAGCGCGGGATATGGGGTGTGACGATTATTTCTATTCTGGTAATCTCTGTCTCGTTGAATGGCCTGAGTTGGTTGAGCCTCTTCTTCCCGACGATGCTGTTTGCGTCGCTATCGAGGAACAGGCCGATGGCTCTCGAACCCTTGCCTTTGAGACATAGAACCTATATCTTATGTGCCTCGAACATAGGTTCGATAATCCTCGTGTGGATATACAAATAAAGCACTACCTAATCGGGGTAGTGCTTTCTAATGATAAGGGCAAGGAGTGTCCGTCGTTCTTTTAGTCCTCACCTTCCAAACTCTCGGCATACTCCATTTCACCTTCAACCACCCAACGGAGGTCTTCAGGACTGAAGTCGCCCATTTGGTCCTTGCGTGCTTGCTGTGCCAGGTGTTTGGCAATCTGTTCGACGTCGATGTCAATGTAGCCGTCCTTGTCGGGCTCGGCTTCCAGAATACCGCTATCGGCATAGTATTCGACGAGGACATCGAGGAGGTAATAGAGTTGTTCGTCGGTAAACTTCTCCTTCAGTTCTTGAGGCAGGTAGTTCTTGATGAATTCCACGGTTAGGCGGTCATCCTCAGCATCCTGCAAAAGTTCGTCTTCGAAATTCATGGGTTATTCTATGGTTTAAAGTTGAGAACTCATGATAGCTTTCCTAATCGTACTCTCCACTAATCCAACCCCTAAAGGGGAGGACTAAGTAGAGTGAATCTTAAAGCAGTTTCTGAATGGTTTGCTCGAGTGTGGACTTAGGTTGCAGGCCTACGAGACGCTGAACCATCTGGCCCTGACGGTCGAAGAATACAACGCAGGGTATGCTGCTGACCTGGAACTGCATAGGGAGGTCTTCGTCTTCTTCAACATCGCATTTGCCGATGTTCACTTGACCTTCATACTGCTTTGCCAGTTCTTCGATGGTGGGACCGAGTCGCTTGCATGGACCGCACCAAGTGGCCCAGAAGTCAATAACGAGGGGCTTGCCGCTCTGCAAAAGCTCCTGAAAATTTGCGCTTGTGATGTTTAATGCCATAATTAATAATGTTAAAGGTTCATTTATAAATATTGATCAATCTGTAATCTTTAATTTATCTTATACGCAAGTTCTTTGTGTTGGTCGAGGAAATCGATGATTTCAGGTGTGACACAAATGCTGTTTCGAGTGGAAACGACCTGTAATCGGGCGTTGTGCCCAATCTCAAAGATGTTGAACGCGAGTTTTGTCTTGCCCGGATTCTTGCGTGCGAGGTCGGAGAGGGTGAATACGGTATCTTCTTCAAGTTCCTCGAGCATGAAGGAAATGGTAAGTGTTTGGATGACCTTATCCTTGACATTTGCCATGAATTCAATATTGGTTATGACAAGCTCGAGGCGGTCTGGTTGATGTTTGCGTGGTTGCACGCGTCCGGTGATGTATAAGGTGTAACCCACTTGCATGTAGTTGCTCCACTGAGGCCAAGCATCGCCGAACAAGGGAAGTTCTCCAGGACCACTGTAGTCTTCAATGGTGGCAATTCCATAGGGTTTGTTGGACTTGGAAATGCCTTTTCGAACGGCTGTGACAATGCCTCCGAAGTGCACTTCACGCCCATTGAGGGGGGCGAGGTCGGCAATTGTCTCCATTTTGAGGTTACAGGTATGATTTAGGATAACCGAGTATTCGTCAAGAGGATGTGCCGATAGATAGATACCTATCTTGTCTTTTTCGCGACTGAGACGTTCGAGTGCCGTCCAAGGTTCAGCCTCAGGAATGGCGGGTAGACTGACGTCTACGGCTTCCATACCTTTGAATAGTGAGAATTGGGCGTCCTGTTCGGCCTGCTGGTATTGCATGCTGAAGCGTGTGAGAACGTCGATGAAGGTTTCGCCCTTTGGCGTTTGGGCAAAGAACTGCTCGCGAGTGATTTGATTCGAGAAACAGTCGAAGGCACCACTAAGCGCAAGACATTCTATGCCGTTTCGCTTAACCGTGCCGATGGGTACGCGTTTGGCAAAGTCAAAGATATCACGATAGGGACCATGTGCGTCACGTTCCTTGACAATGGCTTCAACGGCACTCGCGCCAAGGCCTGATATACGTGTGAGTCCAAAGCGGATGTTGCCTAAAGGATCGACACTGAACTTATGGCGACTGTAGTTGACATCGGGACCTAGCGTCTCTATGCCCATGCCCTTACACTCGTTCATAAACTTCGACACCTCAGTAATATCTTTGGAACGGCTCATAATGCCTGCCATGAATTGGGCGGGATAGTTCGCCTTGAGATATGCAGTCTGGTAAGCAATCCAAGAATAGCACGTTGCATGACTCTTATTGAATGCGTAGGAGGCAAACTTCTCCCAGTCGGTCCATATCTTCTCCAATGCCTTGGGGTCGTGCCCGTTATCCTTGCCTTGGTTAATAAACTTAGGCTTCATGTGGTCCAGTTTATCCCTCAACTTCTTACCCATTGCCTTACGCAAGGTATCGCTTTCGCCACGTGTGAAGTTGGCGAGCTGGCGACTGAGCAACATGACTTGCTCTTGATAGACCGTAATTCCATAGGTATCCTTGAGGTATTTCTCCATGCAGGGAATGTCATATTCCACAGGTTTGCGCCCTTGTTTGCGGTCGATGAAATCAGGGATATAATCCATAGGCCCTGGGCGATAGAGCGCATTCATGGCTATGAGATCCTCAAAGGTGGAAGGTTGCAGTTCGCGCAGATACTTCTGCATTCCAGCTGATTCAAACTGGAACGTGCCAACGGTTCTGCCATCGCAATAAAGCTGGAAGGTGGCAGGGTCTTTAATGTTGAGTTTGTCCACGTTGACCTCTATGCCCAAGCTGTCGCGGATATTTTGCTGGCATTCCTTGATTTGAGAAAGCGTTTTCAGTCCCAGGAAGTCCATCTTGATGAGGCCTGTTTCTTCAATGACAGAACCTTCATATTGCGTGCAAAGCAGTTTTTCGCCCGTTTCCTTATCGTCGGCCGTGGAGATGGGAACCCAGTCCGATACGTCGTCCTTGCAGATAATGACTCCACAGGCATGAACGCCCGTGTTTCTGACGTTTCCTTCCAACTTCTTTGCATATCGGATAGTATTGCTAAGGACCTTGTCGGGCGAGCTTTCGGCTCGTTGCAGTTCAGGAACAATGCTAATGACATTGGACAAGTTCATCTTCATGGTTTCGCCATTGACCTCGGGCATGCGGTCGGGGATGAGTTTGCATAGTTCATTCGATTTGTCCAAAGGCAATTTTTCCACGCGTGCCACATCCTTGATGGCGAGTTTCGTCGCCATAGTGCCGTAGGTGATGATGTGGGCAACCTTGTCATCCCCATACTTTTGCGTGACCCATGAGAGCACCTTTCCACGCCCATCGTCATCAAAGTCGACATCGATATCAGGCAAGGAGATGCGGTCGGGATTAAGGAAACGCTCGAACAGGAGGTCGTATTGAATGGGGTCTATTTGAGTGATGCCCAGGCAATAAGCCACCGCACTGCCTGCCGCAGACCCTCGACCGGGACCAACGCTGACCTTGAGCTCGTGGCGTGCGGCATTGATGTAGTCTTGTACAATGAGGAAGTATCCCGGGAAACCCATTGACTTCATAACATGCAGCTCAAAGTTGAGGCGTTCCATGATTTCGTTGGGAATCGGGTTGCCATAGATGCGCTTTGCTCCGATATAGGTAAGGTGAGCCAGATAGTCGGCTTCCAGTTTCAGTCGATATAGTTTCTTCACGCCTCCCATCCTCTCGACCTTCTTCTTTGCCTCTTCTTCGCTCATGACTACGTTGCCGTGTTCGTCGCGAGTGAACTCATTGAACAACTCCTCGTCAGTGAACTTCTCGTGATATTGTTCCTCTGTGCCAAAGCTTTCGGGAATCGCGAAGTTGGGCATGATGGGTGCGTGGTCGATGCTGTAGAACTCTACTTTGTCGAGAATCTCGATGGTATTTTCCATTGCCTCAGGCACATCGGCGAAGATCTCTGCCATCTCGGCTTTGGTCTTGAACCATTCTTGCTTGGAATAGAGCATGCGGGTAGGGTCGTCAAGGTCCCTGCTTGTTGAAAGGCAAATGAGTCGGTCATGAGCCTCGGCATCGTCTTCGTCAACGAAGTGCACATCATTGGTGCAAATGAGTTTGACATCGTATTTCCGAGCCAGTTCTATGAGGACTTTGTTCACTTGTTGCTGGATAGGGTAGGTCTCGCGATTGGCGCGTTGGTTGGGATTCTTCACTTCATGGCGTTGCAGTTCCAAATAGTAATCCTCGCCAAAGATTCCTTTATACCAGCGTATGGTTTCCTCTGCCCCTTCGATGTCTCCTTTATAGATCTTCCTTGGAACCTCGCCTGCGATACAGGCCGAACAGATGATGAGGCCCTCGTGGAAGAGTTCCAGGTCGTGGTGGTCGGTTCTTGGCTTGTTGTAGAACCCGTCAATCCAAGAGCGCGAAACCAGTTTGACCAGGTTGTGATAGCCCTTTAGGTTTTTGGCCAGCACGATGAGATGATAGCGCAAGCCGTCGCCCAACTCTTTGTCTTTCGATTCCTTATTGCGCGGGGCAACATACATTTCACAGCCGATGATAGGTTTGAAGGGTTCCAGGCCTTTGTCCTTGCGCTTCTTGTTAAGCTTATCGCATGAGTTACAGAACTCCTTGACACCCATCATGTTTCCGTGATCGGTGATGGCCATGCCTCGCATGCCGTCGGCAGAGGCTTTGTCGAGGAGTTTCGCTATGCTGGCTTGTCCGTCGAGTAGCGAATATTGAGTGTGCACATGAAGATGTACAAAGTCGGGCATATATAATATGGTATAAAATGAAATAAAGGTGAAATTTGGGATAAAGGTACATTTCTTTCTTGAATTATCCAACCAATGCAGGAATTTTTATTAAGTTCGAAAGAAAATAAAATCTTTTCCCGACAATTCTTTGATTATTTATAAGAAAACCATTAACTTTGGCATGTATTTGAGGACAAATATCCTCCCATCTGTCGTGTTCAATGGGTAAGAGACTAAGAAAATTACGCAAATTAAGAATCCATCGCGAGGGCGTGCATATCCTTGTCATTTCCGCCTTTCTGATAGCATTGTTATGTGCCGCGCTGTATTATGCTTTCGAGACGAAGGTTCCCTTTATTGTTGTTGCCGTCGTCTCTGGTCTCCTTTATGCCCTGATGCTGAACTTCTTCCGTTGTCCCATTCGTGAGTTCGAGGAGAACACGGAAGGCGTTGTCATTGCTCCTGCCGACGGCAAGATAGTGGTCATTGAAGAGGTGGAAGAGAATGAGTATTTCCACGATCGTCGCCTGATGATCTCCATCTTCATGAGCATCCTTAACGTACACGCCAACTGGATACCTGTCGACGGACGAGTGAAGCTTGTTCGCCACCACAATGGTAATTTCCATGCCGCCTGGTTACCCAAAGCCAGCATCGAGAACGAGCGTTCGACCATTGTCATCGTCACGCCCGGGGGCGACGAAGTGCTGACTCGCCAGATTGCAGGCGCAGTAGCTCGTCGTGTCGTGACTTATTTGGAGGAAGGGATGGATTATGAAATCGACGACCACATGGGTTTCATCAAGTTCGGTTCGCGTGTGGATGTCTATCTGCCTTTGGGCACTAAAGTTTGCGTGAAACTGGGTCAGAAGACCACTGGCAACGAAACCGTGATAGCCCGCCTGTAAGCCTTCTGGCCTTTACCCTCCCGAGCGGGGGCTCATTTGACTAACATTAAAGAGGAATATGAATAACACACAACCTTCGAGGGTCGCTCTTTTCACCCTGCCCAATCTGCTGACCTGCTGCAACCTGGTGTGCGGCTGCATGGCCACGGGCGCTGCCTTCTATGGCAACTATCGCTGGGCTTTGGTGATGATAATCTGCGGTGCCGTGTTCGACTTCTTCGACGGCATGGTGGCGCGCCTTTTAGGAATCTCGTCGCCCATAGGCAAGGAACTCGATTCGCTGGCCGATATCGTCACTTTCGGCGTTGCCCCATCGGCCGTATTGTTCTACCTGTTCCACGAGGTGCACTATCCCGCGATGCTTCACTCCGCAGAGAGGTTCATCCCCTACACAGCCTTCCTCATGACCGCCTTCTCGGCCCTGCGTCTGGCAAAGTTCAACCTCGACACGCGTCAGGCCACTTCGTTCGTCGGCCTCCCCACACCTGCCAATGCCCTCTTCTGGGCTTCGCTCGTGGTGGGCCAGCACGCCTTCTTGGTTTCGCTGAAGTTCAATGCCGTTTTCCTCTTTCTCTTCATGGTGCTCTTCTGCATGCTCTTAGTGGCAGAGATACCACTTTTTGCCCTGAAGTTTAAGGACTACACTTGGCGGAACAACAGCGTGAAGTACATCTTCCTTTTCGGCTGTGCCATGTGCCTCTGTCTGGGAGTCAGCGGCATTGCGGCCATGATAGTTTGGTATGTGGCGCTGTCGGTGGCCACCAACGGCCGTCCGGGTCGCTGACACAAGTCTTTTCCTCTCCGGCTATGCGCGTCTTGGGCTGTCTTGGCATGTTGCTCCTCGCGGGCTTCTTCGTAGTGCTCAGTTTCGGCTTTTCGATACTGAACTTGATCATGCGTTTCTTCGGCATCAGCCTGCCCGACCTTGCAGACAAGGACAACATTCCGGACGCAACGGGCAAGGAACCCCAGCGGAAGAAGACGATTCCCGACGACGAAGGAGAATATGTGGAATTTGAGGAGGTCGAGTGACCTCCTTTTTTCGTCTTATGTGTTTTCCCTATCGAACCTGATTCCTCAGTTCATAGGATATACGCCTTCCGAATTTGCACCTTAGGCTTCCGAATTTGCACCTTAGGTACGATTGATTTGCACCTTAGGTTCGATTCGTTTGCACCTGAGGTTCAATTTGTTTGCAACTTAAGTCCTCCGTCAAAAGCTTGTAAACGTTCCGGCTCCCGCCCCCCTTCGACTTGCGTCGGAAGGAGTTATTCCCTGTTTTTAAGACGCCTCGACGCAAAAAACGAACGGTTTGTTTTGCTAGGCGCTCTATTTTCATTATCTTTGCAGGCGAATTATCGGGGCCCCTGTAGTTCAATGGATAGAACTACGGTTTCCTAAACCGCCAATCCGGGTTCGATTCCCGGCGGGGGTACTTGAGAGAATGAGAAAATTCTAAAATTAAAAATAAGGAAAATGGAGATTAAGGAATTGGACAGCGTGGTTGTCCGTTTCTCTGGCGATTCCGGCGACGGCATGCAGCTGGCCGGAAACATTTTTTCTACGGTGTCGGCAACCGTGGGTAACAGCATTAGCACCCTTCCCGACTATCCCGCAGACATCCGCGCCCCGCAGGGCTCGCTTACGGGTGTGAGCGGTTATCAGGTGCACATCGGTGCCGGACAAGTTTATACGCCTGGCGACAAGTGCGACGTCCTGGTGGCTATGAATGCCGCTGCGCTGAAGACCCAGTATCGGTATGCCAAGCCCGGAGCCACGATTATCATCGACACGGACGCTTTCGGTCCTAAGGATCTGCAAAAGGCCGAGTTCGAGACGGAGGACCCCATCCGGGAGATGGGCATCGACCCGGATCGCGTCATTGCCTGCCCCCTGACCACGATGGTGAAGGACTGCCTGGCAGAGACCGGGATGGACGTGAAGTCGATGCTTAAGTGTCGCAACATGTTTGCCGTGGGTCTGGTGTGCTGGCTGTTTAGTCGCGACTTGGAGGTGGCTTACAACTTCCTCCGCGAGAAGTTTGCCAGGAAGCCTGCCATAGCCGAGGCTAACATCCGCGTGATTCAGGCTGGTTACGACTACGGACACAACACGCACTCGTCGGCAACCAATGTCTATCGCATCGAGACCCGCGAGAAGGTGCCTGGCAGATATATGGACATAACGGGCAACAAGGCCACTGCCTACGGCTTTATCGCTGCTGCGGAGAAGGCCGGACTCAAGCTCTACCTGGGCAGCTATCCCATCACGCCAGCCACCGACGTGCTTCACGAGCTCTCAAAGCATAAGAGCCTTGGCGTTGTCACGGTTCAGTGCGAGGATGAGATATCGGGTTGCGCCTCCGCCGTCGGCGCCTCCTATGCTGGAGCGCTTGCCGTCACCAGCACCAGCGGTCCGGGCATCTGCCTGAAGAGCGAGGCCATGAACTTGGCCGTTATTATGGAACTCCCCTTGGTGGTGCTCGATGTCCAGCGTGGTGGCCCGGCTACGGGACTGCCCACGAAATCGGAACAGACCGACCTCTTGCAGGTCCTCTTTGGAAGAAACGGAGAAAGCCCGATGCCCGTATTGGCGGCTCTCAGTCCTGCCGATTGCTTTGATGCTGCCTACGACGCTTCGAAGATGGCTTTGGAGCACATGACTCCTGTCGTCCTGCTTACCGATGCCTTTATCGCCAACGGGTCGGCGGCTTTCCGCCTGCCCAATCTCGATGAGTATCCTGCCATCCGTCCTCCCTATGTGCCTGAGGAACTTCGTGGCGAGTGGGCTCCTTATCAGCGCAATGCTGAAGGCGTTCGCTACTGGGCAGTCCCAGGTCGCGAAGGCTTTACCCATATCCTGGGCGGACTTGAGAAAGACAGCAAGACGGGTGCCATCTCCACCAATCCCGAAAACCACGACCTGATGACGCGTTTGCGCCAGCAGAAGATTGACAACATACAGGTGCCCGACCTCGAAGTGCTGGGCGACAAGGACGATGCGGAATTGCTCATCGTGGGCTTCGGCTCTACTTACGGCCATCTGCATACGGCGATGGACGAACTCCGCAGTCAGGGCCACAAGGTGGCAATGGCTCAGTTCCGCTACATCAATCCTTTGCCCAAGAACACTGCAGAAGTGCTCATGAAGTATCCGAAGGTTGTTGTGGCAGAACAGAACATGGGTCAGCTCGCTTCCTTCCTCCGCATGAAGGTCGATGGATTCGTTCCTCAGCAGTTCAACCAAGTCAAAGGACAGCCCTTTGTCGTTAGCGAACTGGTCAACACGTTTAAAACCCTCCTAAAGAAATAAAGTTATGAGTTCATATACAGCACAGGATTATAAGAAAGGCCAACCCAGGTGGTGCCCCGGATGTGGCGACCACTTCTTCCTCGCATCATTTCATAAGGCATTGGCAGAGATAGGAACGGCGCCCGAGAACATTGCTGTCATCAGTGGCATTGGATGCTCAAGCCGTCTGCCACACTATATGGCCACGTACGGAATGAATACCATTCACGGCCGCGCAGCTGCGATTGCCACAGGTTGCAAAGTTGCTAACTCCAAACTCGACGTATGGCAAGTGAGTGGCGACGGCGACGGTCTGGCCATCGGAGGCAACCACTTCATTCATGCCAACCGTAGGAACATCGACCTGAACATGATTCTCCTGAACAATCGCATCTATGGTCTGACCAAAGGACAATACTCGCCCACCAGCCCAAGAGGCTTCGTTTCCAAGTCAAGTCCTTATGGTACGGTTGAAGACCCATTCCGTCCTGCCGAACTTTGTTTCGGTGCTCGTGGACGATTCTTCGCTCGTGCTGTGGCCACTGATGCTCCAGGCACTATTGCCGTATTGAAGGCTGCTTACGCCCACAAAGGTGCATCCGTTTGCGAGATTCTGCAGAACTGCGTCATCTTTAATGATGGTACGCATGAGAGCGTGTATTCGAAGGAAGGGCGTGCAAAGAATGCCATCTATGTAGAGCACGGGAAGCCTCTGGTCTTTGGTGAGAACAACGAGTTCGGACTTGTTCAGGATGGCTTCGGCTTGAAAAAAGTGGAAATAGGCAAGGACGGTTATACAATCGACGACATCCTCGTTCACGACGCCCATTGTCAGGACAACACTTTGCAACTGAAACTTGCCTTGATGGGCGACGGAGATGGGTTCCCCATTGCTCTTGGCGTTATTCGCGATGTTGAGGCTCCTACTTATAACGATGCCGTTGAAGCTCAAATCGAGGAAGTCAGTGCGAAGAAGCCCTATCACTCTTTTGCTGAACTTCTTGAGACCAATGACACTTGGACGGTTAAGTGAAACGACGAAAGATTTAAAGCTAATGATAAAGGTTGCGTATGGCTATGTTTAGTTTATACGCAGCCTTTTTACTTAATAATTTGGTTGCTTATTACTAATAACAATGAATACCATTCTCCGAACCATTATTTGTGGCATGATGCTCTTCGTGTCAAGCTATGTTGTTAAGGCCAATGTGGTGTATCAAGATGGCAATGTGCGTTTTACGCTTATCGATGAGGGTACACTCCGTCTCGAATATGCACCTGACGGTAAGTTCGTGGACAACAAGAGCTTTATGGCTGTAATCCGCGAGTACCCCAAAGTTGTGTACACCATCAAGAACAATACAAAGCAGGTCGTCATCAGCACTGCCAAGATAAAGTTGGTGTATAAGAAAGGTAATGCGCCATTGAGCAAGGACAACCTGACCATCAGTAGCACAAAGGCCATCTCTCCCTCCTTTGTGTGGACACCTGGTTTGAAGCAGAAGGGAAACCTTAAGGGAACCTACCGCACACTGGATGGTTATGATGGTTCGGAATACCAATATAGCAACCCCAAGCAAGAAATGCCCATCGAAGATGGAATATTGGCAACAGACGGCTGGAGCCTTATCGACGACAGCAAGAGCCTGCTTTTCGACGGCGACAAGGATTGGGATTGGGTGACGGAACGTAAAAGTGCAGAAGGAAGTCAGGACTGGTACTTCATGGCATACGGACATGACTACAAGAGCGCTTTGCTCTCATACACCAAGTTTGCTGGCAAGGTTCCCCTGCCTCCACGCTATACATTCGGTTACTGGTGGAGTCGTTATTGGAGCTATAGCGACCAAGACTTCCGCAATCTGATAGGCAATTTCCAACGCCTGAATCTACCCTTGGATGTGCTGGTGATAGATATGGATTGGCATCCCATCAGCCCCGAAGCTGGTGGCGGATGGACAGGATGGGATTGGAACGAACGCTTGTTTCCCGATTACAAGGCATTCTTGAAGTACCTTGACGAACAAGGCGTTAAAGCCACCATGAACCTTCATCCGGCCGATGGCGTACGCCCATACGAGAAAAAGTATCAGGAGTTCATGAAGCGGTTGGGTAAGGATGATGGAAAGACCTATGAGTGGCTGGGTTCCGACAAGCAATATGTGAAAGCTCTTTTCGATACTTATCTGCATCAGTACATGGACGAAGGTGTTGACTTCTGGTGGCTCGATTGGCAACAATGGGAAAAGGACCGTGCTATCAATAGCCTTGACAATGTATTCTGGTGCAATTACATCTGGTTTTCCGACATGGAGCGCAACGGACAGAAGCGTCCTATGCTCTACCACCGATGGGGCGGGCTGGGAAACCATCGCTATCAAGTGGGGTTCTCTGGTGACTCGTATATCACCTGGAAGAGCCTGAAGTTCTTACCCTATTTCAATGCTACGGCCTCCAACGTGCTATATGGTTATTGGAGCCACGACATCGGCGGACATCAAAGCAAGCAGTATGGTACACCCGTGGAACCACAACTTTACACCCGTGCCATGCAAATGGGGCAGTACTTGCCCATCATCCGCTCGCACAGCACCAAAGACCCTAGTTTGAACAAGGAGCCATGGGCTTTCGACCAGGCCACACAACAACGTCTGGCAAATGTTATCAACGGTCGTTATTCGCTTGTACCTTATATATATAGTATGGCGCGCAAAGCTTATGAGACGGGTATATCTCTTTGTCGTCCGCTTTACTATGATAGTCCCGACTCGCCTGAAGCTTACCAGTTCAAGGAGGAATATATGTTCGGCGACAATATGTTGATTGCCCCCGTCACAGAGGAGGTTAATCCTGAGGATGGTTATGCTACCGTTAAACTGTGGTTACCCGCAGGCGAATGGTTGGAGTACGAGACGGGTACGATGCTGCAAGGAGGCAAGACCTATGAACGACGCTTTACTATGGACGAATATCCTGTTTATATCAAAGCAGGCAGCATCATCCCTTATTATGGAAAGCTGAAGAACCTGTCAGGCACGGACCAAGCTGTCACAGTGCGTGTGATGCCTGGTGCCGACAAGGGAGAATTTGAGCTTTACGAGGATAACGGAGAAGACAAGAACTATGTGACGGAATATGCCACGACCCCTCTTTCTTACTCTCGCAATGGCAATAAGCTGACTGTCTCCATAGGTACACGCAAGGGAGAATATAAGGATATGCCCTCCCAGCGTCAGTACTATGTGGCATTGCCTTGCCAGAAAGCCCCTGTGAGCGTATTGTGTCAAGGAAAGTCACTTCCTTTCACCTACGACGGCATGAACCTGGAAACCCTCATAAACTTGGGTATGGTAAACTGCGCAACAACTACGACCCTTGAAATAGAGATACCCGATGAATATGCCTTAACTGCAGGCACTAAAGCTGAGTTCCGTCATATACAGACACTAGTTCAAGACTACAAGCAACATGTTGCTGGTATGGTTTATACCAATGATTTCGGCTATCTGGAAGCCACGCCATTGCGCCTTTCCTATCATCCGGAGAAGCAAGAAGAAACACTTGACGCATATTTCCAGAAGAACAAGATCATCACCAAGGTTCTCATTGAACAGATGGGGCTTGGTGAAGACTACAAGCGCGCTTTACGGCTTATGAACCTGCAGGATGCACTGACCGATGTGCCTGTTTCAGCCTTCCAGACAGGTGGAAAGACAGGCTTCAGCGTTCGCTTCTTTAACAACAAGTCTATTAGTGGCGATGCTGTGGCAACAGCACAGATGGAAAAGATAGATGCATTCTGGAGTGGCAGCCCTGCAGATGGCGTAAACGCCGACGGATGGAGTCTGGTTGCTGAGAGTGAGTTCACAGCACCTGAGACGGGTGAAGTTATGTTCTCGATAGCTGGTGACGACGGTTATCGGCTGATTGTGGACGGAAAGGAACTCTGTGCCGACTGGGGCGACCATTCCGAGACATCCCGTATTGCTTCCATTACCACCACTAAAGGGCAGAAGCACAACATCCGCCTTGCTTATTACGACAACGAGTACAATGGCATCTTACGCTTTAGAGTAATGATGATAAAGTGAGGACTGTTTTTTACGTCCTCCTTAATAAAAACTCCATATTTCTTATTTGAACTTATAATAAACTATAAAAAGTTGCACTAGCGTAATTATTTGAGACATAGGGATAAGGTTAATTCATGGATAATTATTAACTTTGCGCCATATTATTTACATGAAATCACAAAAACCACCCTATTATGCATAAGTTTACTCGAGCATTTTCAACGTTCGCATCAGGCCTTTTGCTGTTGTCGGCAAGTTTGATGTCTATAAAGAGTTACGCTCAATTGTCTTCAAATAAAGACAAGTTCTTGGGAAATATCACCACAGAGTACAATGTGGACTATGGTAAAGAGCCATTTCGCACACTTTGGAACCAGATAACGTGCGAGAACGAATCGAAGTGGGCTTCAGTTGAAGGCACTAGGGGCAGTTTCAATTGGAGTGGTGCTGACAGGGCATTCAACTATGCCAAACAGCACGGTTTTACCTATAAGTTCCACGCATTGGTATGGGGCGCTCAGTATCCAGGTTGGCTTGAAAGTCTTTCAGCCAACGACCGATATGCGGCTATCGTGACTTGGTTCAATGCGGTTAAGAACAAGTATTCGACGTTGCCCATGATTGATGTGGTGAATGAGGCCGTAGGTTTGCATCAAAATGGTAACCCGATGATAAAGGAATCATTGGGTGGCGGTGGTAAGACTGGTTACGACTGGCTCATCAAAGCCTTTGAGATGGCGTACGAACGTTGGCCTGATGCCATTCTCATCTACAACGACTACAACACCTTCCAGTGGGATACTGACAACTACATTACCTTGGTGCAGACCTTGCGAGATGCAGGTGCTCCCATTGATGCCTATGGATGTCAGAGCCATGATCTGACAGACTGCGATTTTACCAAGTTCAAGAATGCTGAGTCGAGAATCCAAACAGCCTTGAAGATGCCTATGTACAGCACTGAGTACGACATTGGTACGGGTGACGATGCCCTTCAAGAGACGCGCTATAAGGAGCAGATTCCCTATATGTGGGAGAAGGACTATTGTGCTGGCATCACTTTGTGGGGCTATATCTATGGTCATACCTGGACTACTAATGGCAATTCCGGTATCATTAAAGATGGTGTCGACCGTCCTGCAATGACGTGGTTACGTGAATATATGCAGACGGATGCGGCTAGGAATGCCAAGAGTCCATTTCCTGGCATGAAGAAAGAGGCCTCCGTCTATATCCGTCCTGCTTCCATGAATGTGGCCAGGGGCGACACTATGTCTATCATGGTACGTGCAAGGATGGCTACCAAGACCATTGAAAAGGTGGAATTGTATGATGGCACAGAACTGATTGCCACAATGACAGAGGCTCCTTATCTGGCAGAATACACATCAACAACCCCAGGCCAGAAAACGTTGAAGGCTGTAGTAACTGCTACCGATGGAGAGACCTATGAGCGCTTGTCGCGTATCACTGTTGTCAGTTCACCCACCAAGCGCACGCCTTATTCTGAGACTATCCCCCAATTGCCTGGTACAATTAATATAACTGAGTACGACAGGGGTGCTTCAGGCGTGTCCTATTACAATGCCTCTCGCAGTGTGGCAACAACCTCCGATGGCGCGTGGATGGAGTACACCGTGGATGTGGCAGAAGACGGTATCTATGCATTTGATGCAGAGGTCGCTTCGACTTCGGCAGAAGGCAAGTTTCATCTTGCAGAATACACATTCGACAATATCACCTATCTTTCCGAATTTATTTCGGTTCCCAAGACGGGTAGCGTCAATACTTATAAAAGCATGCACGGACAGCTTCTGGTTCCATTGACCGCTGGCAGACATGTACTCACGCTTTTGATAGACAAAGGTGGTTTCAGGATAAAGAATATCACATTCACGCGTTACGAAGAAGATAAGTACATCACAGCTACTGTCTCTACGATAAGACCAAACATCATTTCTGTAGGCGACACAACGGTGATAACCATATCGTCGAAATCGACAACAAGCACCATTGACCACGTGAATGTTTATGCCAACAACCTGTTGATTGGCACACTGACGGAATCTCCTTACACAGTCGAATTCGTTCCCACAGAGAAGGGTACATACTCCATCACGGCCATTGCCACCAACGCGGAAGGGAAGTGCCGTACATCAGCAGCTAAGACACTGAGGGTGAATGGTAAGCGTCAACCTTACAGAAGCGTGATATCTATTCCTGGAACGATAGAGGCAGAGAATTTCGACAGGGGTGGTGAAGGTTTGTCTTTCCATGACAGCGATGCTACCCGTGAGGGCGATGCCAACTATCGTACTGATGCAGAAGGCGTTGACTTCGTGAAGGGAAACAACGGAACCTGCATTGGTTATACTGCCGCCAACGAGTGGCTGGAATATAGTATCATCGTGACTGAACCCGGTAAATACAGTTACGAGGCTGTGGTGTCTTCGGGTACAACTAATTCTGGCTTTAACATCGGACTCGTTAAGGGCAGTAAGGTGACTACGGTGGCAAAGGTGAGTGTACCGCAAACCGCCAGCAATGACTGGGGCACCTACAAGACTGTTACCGGTGATTTCACTCAAGACTTAGAGGAAGGTAACCAGATCTTGCGCATCACCATTACCGGTGCTAATTGCAACATCGATAAGATAAAGCTGATATGCACCTTGAACACTGGTGTGGAGGAGATTAAGACGATTGAGCCTGGAAAGCAAGTAGCCTATAATCTTCAAGGCATGAAGGTCGACGATACCTACAAGGGTATTGTCATCATCAATGGCAGAAAGGTGTTGAGAAAGTAAACAAGCACAGATGCAATAAACTAAGAGGGACGACAAAACTGCCGTCCCTCTTTTCTTCTAATTAGTATGTCTTAAAGCTTCTCTCCGTAGCACAGGTCGCCACAGTCGCCGAAGCCCGGAACGATGTACTTGTGTTCGTTCATGCCTGGGTCGATGGCTGCACACCATAGGGCGACATCTTCACTGACGTTCTTCTCGAGCATCTCCACGCCTTCGGGAGTACCAATGACGCTGGCAATGTGTACCTGATGGGGCTTGCCGGTCTTCAGCAGAGCCTCGTAAGCGGCAACCATGCTTCCGCCTGTTGCCAACATCGGGTCGACGATAATGACGGTCTTACCCTTAACGGATGGCGAAGCCATGTATTCGGTGTGGATTCCCACTTCTGTATGTTCGCGGTTGGTGTACATGCGGAATGCCGATACGAAGGCATTTTCGGCGTGGTCGAAGATGTTGAGGAATCCTTCGTGGAAGGGTAATCCTGCACGCAAGACGGTGGCCAGCAACACGTCGTCCTTGATGAGTGAGACCTCACAGGTTCCCAATGGAGTGGTCACCTGCTTGGGTTTGTAGGTAAGTGTCTTTGAAATCTCGTAAGCCATCATTTCTCCGATGCGTCGGATGTTGTTGCGGAAGAGGGCACGATTCTTCTGGTAACTCTTGTCACGAATTTCGGCCATGAATTGATTCATGACAGTGTTTTGTTCACTAAGGTTTATGATTTTCATAATACGGAAATTTTTCTCAAAGTTAGCAAATAATTGTGAATTGTGAATTGCGAATAATGATTTTTTTGTAATCTCTGCTTCTCAAAAGCATGCGATATGTAAAAATAACTCGTTTTGAGACGTAAAAAAGTTTGATTACGTGTTTCATAAGTCGCAATTATTTATTACTTTTGTAGCGCTCTAAGAAGGGCATCCTCATAAAATTGTAAAAATAGTAATTTTTAACTTTATAAAAAGCATGGCAAAATTAGATTTAACCCAGTACGGCATCACTGGTTCAACCGTGATTGCCCACAATCCGTCGTATGAGTTCCTCTTCGAGGAAGAAACCAAGGCAGGCTTGACCGGTTTTGACAAGGGTCAGAACACCGAGCTTGACGCTGTGAACGTAATGACCGGTATCTACACTGGCCGTTCGCCTAAGGACAAGTACATCGTTGACGATGCACAGAGCCACGATAAGGTATGGTGGACCACAGAGGGCTACAAGAACGACAACCATCCCATGAGCGAGGAGGTTTGGGCCAAGGTTAAGGACATCGCCATCAAGGAGCTTTGCAACAAAGAACTGTATGTTGTCGATGCTTTCTGCGGTGCCAACGAAGCTACCCGCCTGGCTGTTCGCTTCATCGTTGAGGTTGCTTGGCAGGCTCATTTCGTAAAGAACATGTTCATCCAGCCCACTGCTGAGGAGTTGGAAAGCTTCGAGC
>JAGCVH010000076.1 GCA_017962495.1 Bacteroidaceae bacterium | reverse complement strand
TTAATTTTTAATTTTTAATTATTGTGTACCGTTGTATGTTTTTTCGAAGCAAAAGACACAATGAGAAAGGGATTTTGGGTGTTTCTGCCCATGTTAATGGTGATGGTTGCCTGCGGACAAGGACACACAGAGCGGGACTTCTCCGATGCCGATTCTTTGCCAGAAGCCGATACACTGGTGGAAGATACGTCCTTCTTCTTTGAAGACGAGGACGACGGACTTTCCTTGGGCAATAGGGAAGTGGAGGCTTTCAGCGACTTCATCCATGCCTTTACGCACAACGGCAGATTTCAAGCCGAACGCATCCGCTTTCCGCTTCTCGTAAGAGACATCGACGGAAGCGAGACGCGCATCACCAGTGGAAAGCGTTTCCGCAGTGAATTCCTTCTCCCCAACAACGATTATTACACCCTGATATTGGGAGACATGAACCAGATGGACGACTTCCAAAACGATAGTTCGCTTACGGATGTGGCTTTCCAGTTCTTGAGTCTTGCCGACCTGAGGGTGGATAGTTACAACTTCAAGCGAAGCGATGGCAGGTGGTTCTTGGAGAACAGGAGCAAAAGCCACGTCGATGCACAACTCATCGACTTCATGCACTTCTACCATCAGTTTACCACAGACAGTGTTTTCCAACAAGAAAGTCTTTCTCAAAACCTCTCTTTGGCAATAGAAGATTCCGAGGAAAGCGAAGATGAGATTTCAGGCACCATTGACCCCGACCAATGGCCTGCCTTCCGACCAGAAATGCCAAGTGGGGAATTCGTTAACATCGATTTCGGGCAAAGCTATCCCAACCCAAGTCGAATCCATTTGCTGAAGTGCGGTATTTCAAATGGTATGCTCGACATCTTTACCTTCCAGCGCGATGGTGAGCAATGGAAACTTATAAGTTATGAAAATTAAAGAGAATCATAGTTTGCGGTATCACAACACCTTCGGTATCAATGTTAGATGCCGACGCTTTGCAGAATACAAGAACATCGGTGAACTGTATGAGTTCATCTGTTCCCAACCTCGAACGATACAACGCCTGCACATAGGAAAGGGAAGTAATTTGCTCTTCCTCAACGATTACAACGGCATCGTGTTGCGTTCACAAATCAACGACGTGCGCCAATTGCCTTGCGAGGAACCAGGCGTTGTTCGATTGCGCGTAGGCGGAGGCTTGGTTTGGGATACATTTGTGAATCGTTGTATTCAACACGGTTGGTATGGGGTGGAGAACCTTTCCCTCATTCCCGGAACTGTAGGTGCTGCTGCTGTTCAGAACATTGGTGCCTACGGGGCAGAGGCAGGAGAGTTTATTGAACAGGTTGATTGTATGAATCTGTGGACAGGTCATCGGCAAGTCTTTACCCACGATGAATGTCGCTATGGTTACCGCTTCAGTGTATTTAAGACACCTGAAATGCAGGGTCAGTGGGCAGTGATTCACGTTATCTTTAGATTGAGCACTTCTTTCCAGCCTCGCCTTGACTACGGAGGCATTCGCAACGAACTGCAACGACAAGGTATATCTGAAGCATCCTTAACAGCAGAACAACTGCGACAAACCATCATCAACGTCCGTCAGTCGAAGCTTCCCGACCCAAAGGTAACAGGCAATGCAGGCAGTTTCTTTAAGAATCCCGTTGTGGGTCGAGAGAAGTTCGAGCAACTGGCCTCATGCTATCCCAAAATCCCTCCCTCCGATGTAAGTCCTTACGAAGTGAAGATTCCTGCAGCTTGGCTCATCGAACAATCAGGATGGAAAGGGCGTTCACAAGGGCGTGTTGCCGTTCACAATCGTCAACCTCTCGTCCTCGTCAATCTGGGAGGAGCTCAAGGAGAGGAAGTGCGCCAACTGGCTTACGACATTGTCACCGACGTTGAGAGTCGTTTTGGCATTCATCTTGAACCCGAAGTAATATTCATTGGGTAATAAGCCTCGATAAAATACAACGATAAAAGAAAAGCCCCTCATTTGAGGGGCTTAACTTTTTATGTGTTGAACGCGTTCACGTTCATTTTATCTTACCAGAACCTTACGGATGCGCCCATCGGCTGTGCGCATGATATTCACACCACGCTGGGGAGTCGTAATTTGTTGGCCAGCCATATTGTAGCGAACCTCCTGACCCACAACAGTGTTCTCGACGCCACGAACGGCATCAGCAGTATCCTCCACATGAGCCTTTGCGGCATTAAGAATGAAACCAGTGTTATCGTCAACCACAAGCACAACTCCGGTCAAAAGGTTTTTCTTCAGAGCATTCTTGAGCGCAGCCTTTGTGGGAAGCGCAATCGTGTACTGACCACCATAGGAACCGCCAACTGACACAACTGTACGCTTCAGGTGATTACCCTGATTGATTCCGTTGGCATCATAGGAACTGCCGATAACGACATCGTTGAACACAAGACTAACAGAACTTGTACCTCGCGAACCGCCTGCACCGAACATACCTAATGAACCAAGTTGTGAAGCTTGGTAAGAAGCATAGTAATTGCTTTGTTTCCAACTGTCGGTGGTACCACTCAAACTGTCGGCCGTAAGTACGTAAACGAGTGAAACATTGTTATCAGGAGCAACCAAGAACTCAACATTGGCATCAATCAAAACTGAGGACTGATCTTCATTCCAGTTAGCTTTGCAAGAAATATCGACAGAAGGAATGTCCTTGTTCAAGTTCTTGAACTCAATAGCAATACCATATTCGTAATCCGTGTTTCCATAGAAAGGATCACAGTCGATTTTACGGTCAACAACACAACCCGGAGCACCGGTAAGTCCTAAATAAGGATAATTAGCATAGTACATGGGGTCGGAAGAATTATATTTATGGAAGGCAATACCGATGAACGATTCTGGATAGTTCTCTTTCATGTATTCCATGCCTACCCATCCACGAGGACACCATCCGCATCCTGTACCCGTAAACTCTTCAATAACGGTACGACGGGCAACCACGCGTGTTACGTTCTTCAAGACAGCTGATATTTGGGAAATGTCCACTGCTACACCATTGATCTTCTTCACGGTAACGTCAGCATTGAATGCACCTGTGGAAGCAGGCGAAGTGCCTTCTACAACAAAAGAACCAGGCACGTTTACACCAGTCGAAAGGGGAGCGTCCAGCGCAATGTGCTTTTGTTCCGTATTACCATTGATGGCAACTTCCACATCGAAGTCCGTGATGGCATTTGCGCTATTGCTCATGAAATCGACCGCAATCGTATAGGGGTCACTTGCCTTTTGCGTAGAACCCTGTGCCGACTTCATCACGATGGAATAATCAGGCAATGAAAAACCAGAGACGAGTACCTGAAGCATTGAGGGAGGGAACTGAGATGAATAGTCGCCCCAGCCTGATGAACTTCCATTATAGACATAATTGAGGAAGAGGCCGCCATCGACGGCTGCACCATCATAGGAAATAGCGATGCAATAGTCGGCTGCATTAATGAAGTCGTAACCGACATAAACACCCCCTTCTGGAATGGTAACTGGCTCATTGAGGGCTGCAGCAAAATATTCGCCTCCAACGAAAGAACCAGTTACGGTTGCGCGAGCAAGGTCACTTCCATTAAGTTCAGATTTCACCCAAATCGAGACATCAGTCATCCCTTCGTCAACTACGGGAATGTTTACACCTTGAATCTTGGCACCCTTGAGCAATTCGTTGCCAGGAACAAAAATGGCCACACTAAACTTAACATTAACAACTCCACTACCCAGACCGAGGCTACTCCATTGGGAGTCGCCACCAAGTCCCCATGCAGTTGTTCCTTCGAGGCTTGCGGCCTTACGAGGGGCATGTTGAAAACTGCGATTCAGCACCCGATTGGGAGTAAACTGAAGCGTTTGTGCCTGTATGCCGACAACTGTCAACATCAAGACAACGAGAGTAAGTAATCTGTTCTTCATACAAATAAATTAAGAGTTACACATTATTTCATTTCAAACTACATTTACAGGATGCCCATGAATAAAGGCCTCAAAGTTTTTTGTCGCAATGTTGATGAGTCGCTGGCGTGCCTCGAGACTTGCCCATGCGATGTGAGGAGTGAGATAGCAACGAGGTGCCTTGAGAAGCGGATTGTCGGCCCTCGCTGGTTCCACACTTAACACGTCGGCACAATAGGCATAAAGCCTACCATCCTTAAGTGCTTGAGCAACTGCGTCTTCATCCACAAGCGGACCACGCCCCGTGTTGATGAGTATGGCCGTTGGTTTCATCATCGCCAAAGATTGCTCATTCATCAAGTGTTGCGTCTCCTTTGTAAGCGGACAATGTAGCGAAAGCACATCGGCCATCTTTAGCGCATCTTCCCACGCCATCTTCTCCACGCCCTCAGGCATTTGCGACTGACGGCTTACTGCCACCACCCTCATGCCGAACGCTTGAGCTATGCGAGCGACTTCACGCCCTATGTTGCCCAAGCCTCGGATGACGAATGTCTTCCCCTGAAGTTCCGTCAGTGGGGTGTCCATCCACAAGAAATCCGGCGATTGCGTCCATGCTCCCTTACGATTCTCTTCGGCATAGTGTGCAACACTGTTAGTTACATTAAGCAAGTGGGCAAAGGTGAGTTGAGCAACGGATGGAGTGCTATAGGCTGGGATGTTGGTAACAACGATTCCACGTTCGTGTGCGGCTTCGATATCAATCACATTGTAGCCCGTTGCCAACACACCGATGTAGCGTAAACGAGGCAACTGACTGATGACCTCACGCGAGAAGACAACCTTGTTCGTCAACACGGCATCGGCTTCCCGACTACGTTCAACAACATCAGCAACTGAAGTGCGATTATACACTTGCACACAGACATTGGGCAAACGGCTCACAGACTGCCAGTTGAGATCGTTTTGGACAACAGAGTATCCGTCGAGTATGACAAGATTCATAGGCGTTTGATAAAACTTTTTATTTTATATCTGACCCACTGGTTTGCAACGAAGAAAGCATAAGGCATGGAGCGATGAAAAGAGGTGTAGACATAACGGAAGTCCACACGCACGCGAGCGCATTCCTCCTTATTCATATCGGAACGATGGCGAAAATAGAGCCAGAGAAGTCCAAGATAGTTGTGCCAACGATGTTTATCATATCGTGCCACAATGTCTTCGCTCACTCCCTCCTTCTTCAAAGTCTCACGCAGGTCAAGGTTGGCCATCATGTGCAAGAAACGCTGGGACGAGAATTGCATCGTGACACTCGCCTGATGGCGACGATAGTGATAAATGCCCTGACACAAGCGCACCTCACGACAACGAAGGAAAACGACTCGTGAAGTGTTATCGTCGCTATAAAGTCGATAATCGGTATCAAAGGGCAAATCCTTATGAACCTCGTTTCGCACCAAATATAAGCCGTGAATCGACCAGTCGAGACTCAACAGGAAGGCGTCGGTACCTGCAAGGACAATGTCATTTGCCTTACCACTCGATTGTTTGGGCAAGCGCATGTGGAAGTCCTCGCTATTGCTCGTCTCTTGCCATTCATACACAAGACGGAAGAGCACGCAATCCGTGAGCGGATGGTCATGAAACACATCAATGGCATTCTGCAGGGCATCAGGCGAAAGCCAATCGTCAGCATCGAGCATCATCACGAACTCTCCCCTCACCTGGTGCAAGGCGGTGTTACGGGCATGCGCCAGTCCTTTATTCTCATCGTGGTGGAAAACGCGGATGCGGTTGTCTCGCTGAGCATACTCCTGCAAGATTGCAAGCGAACCATCAGCCGAAGCATCGTCAACGGCCAATAGTTCCCACTCGCCCATAGTCTGTTGTACAACGGAGTCCAATGCCGCCTGCAACCATACTTCGGCGTTGTACACAGCCATCAGAATCGACACAACAGGAGTCATTGTATTTTATCCTTAATCACTAATTCCTATTCTCTTATCCTCAATCTTTCATCTCCAATCTTTCATCCTCAATCTTTCATCCCCAATCTTCTCTTTATCTTCTGAACAATAGGCAACTCGGGTGACAACAAACGCCACGACAATATGAGTGACAGAGCCAGACAGATAGTTCCTACAAGTATCTTTATAGGCCAGAAAGCAAACAAACTGGCCAACATAACAAATACTAACAAAATGCCCTGCGGAATAATGTGAAGGAGTGTCTTAGCCCGCATGCGGAAGTGATAGCACATGGCATAGACTCCACCTATCATCAGTAAATCAAACAAGGCAGATGCCGACAGCGCAATACCTGTTCCCGTCAATCCCCACAAACCGTAACTCACACCAATCATAAGGACGAATACTACGTCGTACACCGTTTCCATAATGAGGTAAAGCCACGAATCGCCCTTTGCCAACGAAGTGTAAGCAATGGGGGTAGTGATGGCCTTGAAGAACATGTAGAACACAGCGCACTGACTCATGGGTACAGCAGGCAAGAAACGGCTGTCATACAGGAGGCTGATGAACTGAGGCATGAACATCGCAAAGACAATCATGATGGGCGTAATGAGCAGGACGCATATGTCGATTTGCTGATTGATGGCATGATTGAGGCGAGGCGTGTCGTGGTTGATGCTAGAGAGACGAGGAAAGAAGTCAGTCTCAAGAGCCTTGAACACCATACCCGCATAAGTCACAACCAAACTATAGCCGACACCATAAAGCCCGATGACACTGTCCGAACCCAATCGTTTGTACACCTCGCCTGCAGCCATTGCACCCACTACACCTGCCAAGACGTAGGGAATGCCGATGCGGACAAGAGGCCAACCTTCGCGCAGGACGCTATGAGAGAAAAGTTGAACCCGATAGCGATAAATGCGGACGGAGAAGAACAGGTGGATGAGCGCAGTAGCCCAACCACACAAAACCAACGAAGCCACAATACCCCGGAAACCAAAGAAGTAATAGACAGGGATAGTGAAGAGTAGTGTGGAGAATGCCGAACATACCTCTATCAAAGCCACTGTGCGCAAGCGTCGGAGACCTTTTAGTATAGCACACTCGACGGCCTCAATGGGCAACGAGGCTACAAAAAGGGAGAGGAGTTTGATTTCCAACGAATGTTGCTCACCCATAGGGAAATAGTAGCCATTGAGCCAGGAAGCCAAGAAGAAACAGAGCAAGCCACCCAAGATGGCCGACCAAACGCTCCACGTGCGGATGACGCCCACAAAACGGTGCATATCGTCCTCAGTGCCTTCCTCGTAAATCTCCGAAATTCGTTGTACGGCATAAAAGGAGATACCAAAGTTTGTCCAGGCGTTGATGACCTCCGACACGTTGATGAACCGCTTGTTCAGTCCCATGCCGGCCTCGCCCAACAACTTTGCCGTAAGCTTGTTACGAAGCAGGGAAACAAACATCTTCAATCCCTGCACGCCACCAAACACCCCGGTGTATTTCAGCACATGACGATAACTATCGTCTGGACTTCTTTTCTCCATAATTGGCGCAAAGGTACGAATAAGCGAGCGAAATACCAAAAAAGAGAAAGGAAAACAAAGAAAAAATGGACTCAAAGTACAAATATGAAGTCGCTTGCAGACTCGACCATAGGACGCTTGCGTAACAAGGTTACAAGCGAAAGGGGTATATTTTCTCTCATTTTTCGCTATTTATTTTGGCTCTTCCCTCGCTAATTCGTAACTTTGGGCACAAATCAATGCCAATATGAAGAAATTTCTTTTCCTTTTGACTCTTTTGTCGCTTTCACTCAGTGCATTAGCTGAGGACAACGGCATCTACGACCTCGTGGCTGGACACGACTACTACATATTCAATACCTATTATCAACGCGTACTTGCCCCAAGTGCCGACCAGTCGCAACCTCGCTTGGTGAAGTACTCGAAAACCAACGATACGCAGTATCTCTTCACCGCCGAAGCGGCTCCTACTGCAGGTGCATTCCTTTTAAAGCATAAATCTACTGGTAAATATGTAACAGCCAGCACTTCAAACTCTTATAGTGTAAGCCTAACCACATCAAGTGGTACTGGCAAGAACTATCAGTGGAGTGTTCGGCCAGGCATCAACGGACAGTTGATCAACCTTCGCGATGCGGATTCAGCGTTGGGTGTCGATGAGGGAGAGACAGCCGACTACATCGGCGTTTGGTACGATAAGGCACAAGGCACAGCAACAAGCCGTTTCCAGATCTTCGAGAGCAATGGCAAGGGTATGGAATCGAGTCGCCTCGCATGGGCAAAGAAGGAACTCCAGCACGTGTCATCCTACATTCTGGACGAGGTACAGAACACGGGATATCCCGCTTTCTATCGCTCTCGCCTTACGACTAGTGCAGAAAATGCAACGCAGTGGATAGAGGGTTCCGACGAGATGACGCCTGACACCGTACTCTCCAAAGCGCAAGACCTACGCGACTCGCTCGCCATCATGACCTCATACGAGAGCACCGTCCTGCTCACAGCCACTGATATGGCTTCGTTCGGGACCACCTTCTCGCTGGGTCTAAGCGAGTTCGCCATTGCCGAGAAATATCCCGAGGACTCCGTCTATGTCTTAATCCGCAATAGCGAGGGTCGTGGTGCACGCGTCGTTCTGCGCGAAGGCGGCAACTACGCCTTTGTCTACCAGAACGCTAAATTGCATGTTTACAAGGAAGGAACGCTGCTTGCGACCCTGCCCACCTACTACGTGCCTCAACTAACTGCACAAGGCACAGAAGCCGAATGGACACTCATTCGCAAGAGCCGTATGGGAGGCGGATTGCCTGAATTGCTGAGTGAGTCGAAGGCAGTAACCAAGAGCGGGGAAATCACGGTTGACAAGTACGGGAACAACACTCGCACTGTGGTTTCGCTCAGCAACACCACCATGAAGTTGGAGGGACAAATCGACTTCCACATCATCTCCGAGTCAGCACCCCTGACCAAGTGCAGCATCAACCTTGCGAGCGACCAGGCTTGGCTCATCTTCGACAACACCCTACCCTCCGACGTCATCAGCAAGTATCTCTCACAGATAAAGATTAATGGTCGCACGGCCACCAACGGCACCAATTGCCGTGTTGCCATTTACCTCAATGGTGCCCTCGTAATGCCTTGTTCCTCAACGGATAAGGTCTTTGTAGGATACGACGGCGAACAATACTCGGGCGAGGAGTTGAAATTTGGTGTGGGAATGCATAAGAATCTCGCCAAGAATGCCAACCGCATACGTTCGTTCCGTCTGAAGCGCGGCTACATGGCCACTGTTGCAAGTGGTACAACGGGCAGTGGATATAGTCGTGTCTATGTCGCCGACCATCATGACATCGAAGTCCCCGTCCTGCCCCAAGCCCTTTACGGACGCATCTCCAGCATCACCATCAAAAAGTGGCAGTACGTGAGCAAAAAAGGCTGGTGCAGCACCACTTCGAACAGTAGCATCGCCACCGAGTGCAAGAAGGTACGCGCCACCTGGTTCTACACTTGGAGTGCCGACCGCGCATCGACCTACGACACGGAGTATATCCCCATCCGCCAACACCTTTTCTGGCCCTCTGTCTCACAAATCACAGAACAGACTGACGCCACTGCCTGCCTCTCGTTCAACGAACCTGAGCACAGCGAACAGCACACCAGCGACAAATGTTCGTGCGGAGGCGTCATCTCCACCTGGACTTCCTGCACGAAGACACCCGATTTCCAGGAGACAGGTATGCGCATCGGAAGCCCTGCTCCCACCGACGCCTCGTGGCTGAAGGAATACATCGGACACTGTAACGATATGGCCTACCGTTGCGACTTTGTGGCCATCCACTCCTATTGGGGCACTAACGAAGCCGCCAACGCACAAGCGTGGTACAACCAACTCAAGAGTATATACAACAACACGAAACGCCCCATTTGGATAACGGAATGGAACAACGGCGCCTCTTGGACTACTGAGAGTTGGCCAAGCGGGTACAACGAAAAGTTGGAGAAGCAACGCAAGGCCATCAAAGAGATACAGCACATGCTCGACACCTGTTCCTTCGTAGAGCGTTACGCCATCTACAACTGGGACACCTACTATCGTGCCATGATTAATTGGGACGACGGCAGTGTGCTGCCCGCAGGCAAAGTCTATCGCGACGCGAAGTCCGATTTTGCCTATAATTCGAAAGTGCAATTCACTCCCGTTTGGTGGACACCATCCATAAAGACTCCCACCCTGAAGACCGTCATCAACGACATCGACGAGACGCTTACCGTCACCATCACCAATGCTAACGGCGACCTTACCGATGTACTCACCTTACAACGATTCAACGAAGAGACGGGTCTGTGGGAGGATTACTACACCGAGACTCAGCGCTATCTCTTCGATAACGACGAACTCACCTACTCCTTCCCGCTCTCTGAGATAGGAGGCGATGGAGTGCAGTTACGCGTCTATGTGCGTCGCACACAAGGCGACGAAGTGTATAGCCTCGACTCTACTGCTGGCTATGTCGTGAACCCCAACATCCAGACCACGAGCAAGACATCTGTCGAGAGTTGGACCTGTCAGAAGAGTGCCGCCAACGGCTTCACGAAGGCCACTGGCGACACCTACCTCGAAGTGTGGGACGCCACAGCAGCAGGTATGCAGTTCGACTACTATCAGGACATCTCTGACCTGCCTCGAGGCATCTACGAACTCTCTGCCGCCGTTTTCAACACCACCGACAATGTCTCTGACGCTAAGGTCAACGGTTCTGTAGTGCTTTACGCTCAGTCTGACTCCGTTCAGTATCTGATGCCCGTCACAGAAGACCACGAAATCGACTATGACCGTCGTCTCACCATTTCTGGCATCGTGGTGCTCGACGGCAAGATGCGCATCGGAGTCAAGAACCTTGGCGAGATGAGTGCGCGCTGGGCTGGTGCCGATGCCTTCCGACTGATTCGCGTCTCCGACCTCGATACCGACAGCCATCGTCAGTATATGGAAGCACGCGCGAAAGCGGAGGCTTATGCACGCGAAACTTTCTTCAAGAATGGTAACGACGCTTCGGCCTATGTCATCAACCCCTCGTGCCAGCGACAGGACACCTACGCTTGGGCCGTCACCAACAACGGCACCAACACGGGTGAGGCAAGCGACGGTGTATCCTCCAATGCCTATTGGAACCTCTGGAAGGGCAGTGCTTTCACCAGCACGATGTCGCAGGATATTGTCTACCTGCCCGAAGGCAAGTATGCTGCCAACGCCCTGCTGCGCGGCAATGCCGATGCCAAGATTTCGCTCACCGCCACCGTCGTCGGTCCCAAGCCTGAAAATGAAGGTACCGTCACCACCACCATCACTCCCACAGGCAACACGGGAGGCATTCGCAACGGGTGGCAACAGGCACAGACACCTTTCATCACGGTTCGACCCGGCGACACCCTGCACCTCACTATGAAGGCGGAAATCACAGGCGCAAGCGGATGGTGGAGTGCCGACGACTTCGGTCTCTCCTGGCAATTCGTCGAGCCACTTCCTGACGGAATCGATGGACCCCTCTCTAACTCCCCCCGTGGGGAGGAGAATCAAATGATCTTCGACCTGAGTGGGCGCAAAGTCAGCAAGATGACGAAGGGAATCTATATCAAAGGCGGGAGGAAGGTGGTGAAATAAAGCAAAGATTCTCCCCCCACCCCTCTCTCCAGAGAGGGGAGTATAATGGGGTATTTGTCAAATTAATAGTTAATAAAGTCCCCCAAGGGAAAGAACCATCAATCATCAATCTCTTAAGATACTACTCTCGCCCTATAGGGAGAGGAAGAGAGAGGGTCCTTAATTGTAGATTATGAAAGTACTATTACTCGGTGAATACAGCAACGTCCATTGGACACTGGCCGAAGGCTTACGGGCTCTGGGTCATGAAGTGACGGTTGTGAGTGACGGCGATCATTGGAAACAATATCGTCGCAACATCGACCTCCGTCGCCGTTCGCTTGGCCCTTGTGACACCCTGCGCTACTTCCTCGACATCCGTCGCACCATCCCACGCCTGCGCGGTTACGACGTGGTGCAACTCATCAACCCCGTCTTTCTCGACCTGAGAGCCGAACGCATCCTCCCCTATTACAAGCAACTGCAACGACAAAACGGACGCATGTTCCTCGGCTCTTTCGGCATCGACAAGCCTTGGGTGGAGGAAGGACTGAAACCCGACACCTTCCGCTACAGCGACTTCTACCTTTATGGTAAACGGCGCGACAATGTCGATACCCGCCAGATGGAAGCCGACTGGCTAAATGGGCCTAAGGGTGAACTCTTCGACTACATCGCCAACGACGCCGACGGCATCATCGCAAGCCTCTACGAAAACTACCGTTGTTGTCAACCTCGCTATCAAGGAAAACTTCACTTCATTCCATTCCCCATAGAAAGCCCCTCTCTAACTCCCCCTTCAGTGGGGAGAACTTCACCCTCTCCCTCAAGTGCAACTGAAGTCTTTAGCAATATTACTCCCTCACCATACAAGGGAGAGGGCTCAGGGGAGAGAGTTTCTTTCTTCATCGGCCTCCAGCGCAATCGTTCTGCCTACAAAGGCACCGACATCATGCTACGCGCGCTCGAACGCCTAAAGGCGAAATATCCCACTCAGATGGAGATCGTGAAGGCAGAGAACGTGCCCTTCGAGCAGTATCAGCAGATGATGGACCAGAGCGATGTCCTGCTCGACCAACTCTACTCCTACACCCCCGCCATGAACGCCCTGTTGGCGATGTCGAAAGGCCTCGTGGTAGTGAGCGGAGGCGAACCCGAACACTACGAGTTGCTTGGTGAGACGGAACTGCGCCCCATCATCAACGTGCAGCCCGACGAGGACGATGTCGTGCGCCAGATCGAGCAACGCCTTCTCCTCCACCCCGAATCCCTCGAACGTCTCTCTCGCGAGAGTGTCGAATATGTCCGTCGCCACCACGCCCCCGTTCGCGTGGCACAGCAATACGTCGAAGTCTGGAGCAAATAAACACTAAATAAGATGAAACGATTCCTATTTGCCACCCTCGTGGCACTCGTCTTTTGTGCCGCCACCGGTTGGGCACAGTCCTCCACCGTCATCAATGCCGACGGCACAGTAACATTCCGTTACACCAATCCCCAAGCCCGCGATGTGCAGGTCGATGTGCAGTTTGCCGGTCGCAATCCCATGAAGCGCGGAGCCGACGGCGTGTGGACAGCCACCCTCGGACCTGCTGCGCCCGACATGTACCCCTACTGCTTCGTGGTCGACGGAGTGAGTGTGATGGACCCTCTCTGCCCGCAGTATTTCCCCAACGAAGGCTTCAAGAACAGTCTGCTGGAGATACCTGCCCGTGAGGGTTCGCTTGCCCACGACATCAAGGATGTGCCTCACGGCAAGGTGGAATACATCCACTACTATTCCCAGAGTCTGCAAGGCACCAACAACGCCATCGTCTATCTGCCCCCCTCCTACTATCACGAGGGCAATCAGCAGCGCTATCCTGTCTTCTACCTCATCAGCGGGACCACCGACACCGAGGAGGTCTATTACAAGGTCGGACGCATGAACTACATCCTCGACAATCTGGTGGCACAAGGCCAGGCCCGCGAGATGATAGTCGTCCTGCCCTACGGCAATCCTACCAAACTACTCCCCACCTCTCCGCAGGGAATGGGCTTCGGGATGGATGTCTTCGGCAACGACCTGGTGGGCGACCTCATGCCCTATGTCGAGAGCCACTACCGCACCATCAACGATGCTGACCATCGCGCCATTGGCGGATTCTCGCGTGGAGGCAACCAGGGACTCTCCTGCGGACTCACCCACCTCGACAAGTTCTCCTACCTCTGTTCCTACTCGTCGTTCACCTCCACCACCTTGCCCAATGTCTATGACAACGCCGACGACACCAACAGCAAGATCCACCTTTTCTGGCTCGGCGTAGGCACCGACGACTTCCTCTACGGCACTGCGCGCGACTACATGGAGTTCCTCGACACGAAGGGCATTCGTTCCGTGAAGGAATACACCCACGACAAGTTTGGCCACACATGGATGAACGCCAAATACTTCCTCACCAAGACTTTCCCCCTGCTCTTCAACCCTGAAGCCTCCGAGCAAGCCATGCGAAACAGTCAACCCGCACTTGTGGCAACGGGCAACGAGCAGGCATTCACTCCTGGCGTAATGGCCCGCCTGTTCCCACGTCCCATCATCTCGCCCGAGTTCTCCGCCTCAGGCGTCACCTTCCGCATGAAAGCGCCCGAAGCCCGCGAGGTTCAACTGCAGACCGAACTCCACGCTCGTCCACTCGCCATGCAGAAGGACGACGAAGGCGTGTGGAGCATCACCCTCACCGACCACCTGACCGATGTCTTCAAGTACTGCTTCCTAGTCGATGGTACACAAGTGGCTGACCCCAGCAACATGTATCTCTCGCCCGACAAAGGCTTCAAACATAGCATTTGCAACAGCCCCACCAACCCCTACAGCCTTGCCACCATGGGCAACATTCCACACGGAAAAGTCTGCTACGACCTCAACGCCGGCACAGCCCAATACCTCCCTCCCACAGGCAATCCCACGGTCCTCATCCGTCTTGTTGCAGGTCCTGACGACACGCCCGAGAGTTGGTTCAAGGTTGGCGGAGCCGATGCCATCGCCGACAAGCTCCTTGCAGAAGGAAAGGCCCGTCCCTGCATCCTCACCACCGACGCCCAGGCGAAAGCCACGCCTGGTATCAAGATGAAGGTTCGCACGCTCAAGGCGTCCTCTTACCCCTCGTGGCCCGCGCGTCGCAAGGCGTTGGAGAAGATGTTACTAAAGAATTGAAACTTGAATAGGGAATAGAGATTAGGGAATAGAGTGCTGCGGCGAAGGAGGGTACACGGTATAACCCCATTGACGAGCGACTCTCGCCAGCACTGAAGCCCTTTGCTCGAAGTCTGGCCAAATTATCCTCTCAGCCTGGCTCCAGCCCGTTTCAGCAATAGCGAAGACGCGTGGATATAGCATCATCTCGGCGTGCCAGGCGTCCTGTACATGCTCTGTCCACAAGTTGCCCTGCACCCCCAGCACATGATGGGCGTCTGCCTCGGATATGCTCTCCGCCATAGGGTTGAAAGAATATACTTTCTCCAGCGAAACATGACGTCCCACAGGTCGGAACTGAGCGGGGTCTTGATGATAGTCCAGATAATAGTAATGAGTGGGTGTGAATATCACATCGTGCCCTTCCCTGACAGCCTGCAGACCAGCCTCTATTCCGTGCCACGACATCACGGTGGCGTCAGGAGCCAGTCCGCCCTGCAGTATCTCGTCCCAACCGATGATGCGCTTGCCGTGTTCGTGGGCAAATCGTTCCATTCGCCTGATCATATAACTCTGCAGCTCTTCCACGCTCTTCAGCCCCTCCGCCTTCATCCGTGCCTGACAGTCGGGACAGAGTTTCCAGTTGTTCTTGCGCGCCTCGTCACCGCCGATGTGGATGTACTGCGAGGGGAACATATCGAAAATCTCCAGCAACACCTTCTCCAGAAACTCGAAGGTGGTCTCCTTTCCTGGGCAAAGTTCCCAAGGGTCTTTCCCGCCATTGGGCAGACTGCAAGCCAGTTCGGGATAGGCCGCACGAGTCTCGTAATTATGTCCGGGCATTTCTATTTCAGGAATCACCTCGATATGTCTCTCTTCGGCGAAAGAAAGAATGTCGGCAACGTCCTGCTTTGTATAGTATCCGCCGTAAGCCCCCGGCGTTCCCTCTTCCACGAATGGTCCGCCTATCTCGTTCTTCTCCCAATCCCAGAAATAGGCCTGCGGACGCCAAGCCGTCAACCCAGTAAGGCGTGGAAAGGCATCAATCTGCACACGCCAGCCCGGATTATCCACCAGATGGAAGTGGAAGCGGTTCATCTTCAGGAGAGCCATCATCTCCAGTTGCTTCATCACGAAGTCCTTACCCTGGAAATGCCGACTCTCGTCGAGCATCACGCCCCTGTAGCGGAAGCGCGGCCAGTCGAGGATGGTGCAGCAGGCGAGCGAACTGTCCAGCGACGCCATCATCCTGAGCGTCTGACGGGCATAGAACACGCCCTCCTCGTCGGCAGCCTCTATCTTCACTCCCCTCTTCCCCAGCTCTAGCCAGTAGGCCGACTTCAGTTGCCAGTCAGCCAGTTTCCTGCCTTCCAGCCGACGAAGCATAGCCTTTTCCGAGATACGCACCCTCTCGCGCAGTCCTCCCACATCTTGGCCGCGTATGCTTCCCGAGCGCACCGAAAACTCCACTGGCGCCGGTATCAAGTTCGTCGGTTGCTGGGTTTTTGCAGCCATCGCCCAACAAGCAAGTCCTATTGCTATAAGAAACCTCTTCATCTCATTATCATTATTAATGATGTCATTGCAGTCCTTTCACCATCACCCTGCGTGTTACGAAGGCAAAATTAATAAAAAACGTATACAAAAAAGAATATTAAAACAAAAATCCCCACAAGCCCCTCTCCCATCCTCTCCCTTCTTGCCCCGTTGCACTCTGCAAGCGAACAAGTTCGAGCGGTAGGGCGAGGCGTATGATCATTAGCCTCTGATTCATTCAACTTTTCACTTTTAATTCTTGCTCCGCTCTGCTACGCAAGCGTCCCTGCCTTGCAGATGCCGAGCGCTTCATTAGCGCTTGCGCGCTTAGAGGCCACTAGGTTCGCAGTCGGTTGAACAATTATTCGGCGCGCTTCAAACAATTGTTCGTTTGCATCAAGCCAAATCACGCTTTTGACCTTGTCTTTTACCTTACTGCAAAGTTACGAAAGATTCCTGATATATGCAAATTTGTAAGCATAAATTCTTGAATAATTTGAAGATATTTTTAATGACATATAAGTTGTTGTAAATTAGCGATTTGACATCCAGAGCGCATAGAAAACGCAATTTTGCATTTTTGCAAAAACGTTACATTAAGGATTTTCATATGTGCGCGGATGACTTAGCTAATGAATGATAATAATAGATTATAATTATCTAATATTAAATATAT
>JAGCVH010000075.1 GCA_017962495.1 Bacteroidaceae bacterium | reverse complement strand
TAATGCTAAGAAAGGCAGTGAAGTGGCTGTAGAGAATATGCAAACCATTCGGCAAGCCGTTCAGACAGCAATCGTTGCCAATGTTGCCAACCTGTATTACACCCTTTGCATGCTCGACGAACAATTGCGTATTGCCGAGGAGACAAGCGAGAACTGGAAACAGAACCTCGAGGTTACCAAATTGCTTATGCAAGCTGGTCAGTCGAACAAGGCCGCTGTTTCAAGCACAGAAGCAAACTACTGGAGCATCATGGGCAGTATCGTTGAGATACGAAACAATATAGAATTGACTGAGAACGCTCTTGCCAATATCCTTGGAGAAACGCCTCATCCTATCAAGCGCAAGACGCTCGAATCGTTCCAAATGCCCAATGCATGTGTGACGGGTGTGCCTATAAGCATCCTCTCACGCCGTCCCGATGTTCGCCAGGCAGAATTGGCATTGGCATCTGCCTTTTACACAAAGAATCAGGTAAGGGCTTCCTTCTACCCCGCCCTGAATATCTCTGCCTCTGGCCAGTACACCAATTCGTTGGGAAGCATGGTCATCAACCCAGGCGGAATTATTGCCGCACTCGTGGGAACACTTACTCAACCCCTCTTTGCCCAAGGCAAGTTGCGTGCTGCATATAAGAACGCTTTGGCAGAACAGGAAGTGGCAAAGATCGGATTCCAGCAGAAGGTTCTCGATGCTGGTAACGAGGTTTGCACAGCAATGTCGCACATTAAGGTTTACACGATTGAGCAAGAGTTCATCGACAAGCAAGTGACGAGTATGCAAGATGCAGTCGAAGCCACTCAAGCCCTTATGAAATACACCAATCAAGTCAATTACTTGAACGTATTATCAGCGCAGAGCGGATTGTTACAAGCACAGATTTCTCAGGTAACAAATCAGTACAACATTATCGCCGGCGTTATCTCTCTCTATCAAGCACTTGGAGGAGGCGCTGAATAAGGATTGCCCAATCATCGCGAAAGACTATATCAATCATCGGCTGAAGGATCTACAACCTTTGGCCGATAGTTGTATATATCGCGAACCTAAGGTCTTCGCAAATAAGACCTGAGGTGCTCGCGCTGAAGACCTAAGGTCTTCGAGAATAAGGCCTAAGGCTTATTTCTTATCAACAATTATACGAAAATGCTCGAAATCATTTGGAGTTTTACTAGCTTCTTCGTATCTTTGCAAAGCAAAATGTGCGCTTATGAGAAGAGCATTGACATACATCTTTCTGGTGTTTAGCCTGCTGATGACCGGCAACGCAAGCGCTTATACGCTGGTCATCGATGCTGGACACGGAGGCAAAGACGCAGGCGCTTTGGGCTTCATCTCAAAGGAGAAAGACATCAACTTGGCCATCGCTCTGGAATTCGGAAGATTGGTCGAGCAGAATTGTCCCGACGTTAAAGTAGTGTACACCCGCAAGACGGATACCTTTATAGAATTAGACGAGCGCGCGCGTATAGCGAACCGCAATAAGGCAGACCTCTTTGTTTCCATTCACACCAATTCGACTGCGGCCGGAAAGGCGGGAACTCAAGCACGCGGAACAGAGACCTACACTCTTGGAATGCACAACGCTGCCGCCAATTTGGCAGTAGCCATGCGTGAGAACTCTGTGATTATGCTTGAGGCTAACTACGAAGAGAAGTACGAAGGCTTCGACCCTAAGTCAAGCGAGTCATACATCATCTTCGAACTCATGCAGGACGAGTACATGAAGCAGAGCGTGAAGTTTGCCGGACTTGTCCAGCAACAGTTTGCCACGCATGCAGGACGAGTCAATCGGGGTGTCCATCAGGCTGGGCTACTTGTTTTACGCGCCACATCCATGCCTGGTGTTCTCGTAGAGGTTGGGTTTATTAATAACAAGAATGAGGAGCAGTTCCTGAACACAAAGGACGGAATTGCAAAGATGAGTCGGTCTATATTTAACGCATTTAAGAGTTACTACAAATGAAACGAGAAATCAAAATAGGAATCACAGGCATCGTTGCCCTCGTGTTGCTCTTCTTTGGAATGAACTTCCTTAAGGGCATCAAGTTGTGGGATAGCAATGACACGTATTTCATCTTATTTAAGGATGCAAAAGCACTTTCGAAGTCGAGTACGGTATATGCCGATGGATACAATATTGGTATTGTCTCGAACGTGAGTTACGACTATAATCATCCTGGTAACGTGGTAGTTGCCATTAGCGTGAACAAGAACGTGAAGATTCCTCACGGCACAGTTGCCGCATTGGATGAGGCCATGCTTGGAGGTTGCACCTTGAATATGACGATGGGACCAAACCCAGCCGACCGCTATATGCCTGGGGACACGATTATTGGTTCAACGGCAAATGGAATCATGTCGGCAGCCGCAGAGGTTATGCCTAAAGTGCAGCAAGTACTTGATCATGTCGATTCACTCATCCAAACAATAAACACATTGGCCAATAGCCCTAACTTGCCTCGTGTTCTTGAGAATGCCGAACGCATTACAGTTAACCTTGACCAGAGTTCAAAGCAATTGAACACACTGCTTCACAAGGATATTCCTCAAATGACGAGTTCCATTAACAAGGCTGGCGAGAATGCAGTTAAGATAACTGATAATCTGGCTTCCTTGGATTTGCAAAGTACTTTGGGAAAAGTAAATAGTGCGATGGACAACGTGCAAGCGGCCACTGACAAGTTGAACAATAATCAGGGAAGCCTGGGTCTGTTACTGAACGACACAAGCCTTTATGGCAACCTGAACACGACAGTCAATAGCGCTACCAATTTGCTGGAAGACCTGAAACAAAACCCAAGCCGATACGTTCATTTCTCTTTGATTGGGAAGAAAGCAAAATAATTAAGAAGAAAGAAAGCAAGAGAAGTACATGGCTTCTGCAACAACTAACGAGAAATGGGCATATTTCCTTGAGATAATCGGGAAAAATGTGAATGGCCAAGAGTTCAAAACTTGGTTCCAACCCATTGAATTCGTCTCTTATGAGGCGGAGAAGAAGGAGTTGTTGTTAAGCGTACCCTCTGCCTATTTCTTTGAAATGCTCGACGGGCAGTTTAAGAAATTGATGTACAATGTTATGTGGCGTACCTTTACGAAGGACAAAGAAGCACATATAACATACCGTATTCAAAAGACCGATGATATCTCAATCGATGTCCAAACGCTGGGAACCGATGCAAAACTGAAAAAGCGCAAGGACAACGTATTCATTAAACCCAGACACACTGCCGAAGAAGAACTTGACTCACAACTGAACAAGGAATACCGATTCGAAAACTTCATCGAGGGAGAGAGCAACAAACTACCTCGCAGTGTGGGTCAAAGTATTGCCGACAATCCTCGTCAAACCACCTTCAATCCGTTGTTCATTTATGGTTCATCGGGAGTAGGCAAGACCCATTTGGTGAATGCTATTGGCATGCGCATTAAAGAGCTGTACCCCAAGAATCGCGTACTCTATGTCGGAGCACACCAGTTTCAGGTGCAGTTTACAGACAGCTATCGTACAAACACCATCAACGATTTCATCAACTTCTACCAAACAATTGATGTTCTCATCATTGACGATATTCAGGAACTAATTGGAAATACTGGCACACAAAACGCATTCTTTCACATCTTCAATCATTTGAAGATGAACGGAAAGCAAATCATTCTTACAAGTGACCGCATGCCTGCATCTATGCCAGGAATGGAAGAGAGGCTGTTAACCCGATTCAAGTGGGGACTAATGGCTGAACTTGAAAAGCCTAATCGTGAACTTTGCAAAAGGATTCTGGAAAGCAAGATTCGTCACGACGGTTTGCAAATTCCCGAGGATGTGGTGGATTACATTTCTGCCAACGTGAACGAAAGCGTTCGAGACATGGAAGGAATCGTTAATTCCTTGTTAGCTTATTCATCGGTGTACAATCGAGATATCGACCTAAGCATGGCCGAACAGATTGTTAAGCGCACCATGAAACGTCAGCAAAAGACCATAACACTTGACAGCATCATAGACAAGTGTTGCGAACGATGGAAGGTGAGTCAGGACGATGTCTTCTCGAAAAGCCGAAAAGCGAACATCGTTACCGTTCGCCAAGTGGCTATGTATCTGGCACAAAAGATGACCAAACTAACGGCAAGCAAAATAGGTCTGCATATCGGTGGACGCAATCACGCTACCGTTCTTCACGCCATTAACCAAGTGAAGGACCGCATGTCAACAGACAAGGCATTCGCCAAGCAAGTGAGCGAAACGGAGGCTAGTATAAAGGGTTAAAAGGTTAAAAGGTGAAAAGGTTATGAGGTTAGAGGGAACTCAAAAAGCCTTGCTTCCTTAATGTATCGAGAAACAGTTGAGACAACGCTTCGTTGTCTTTTTTTGTATATCGAATCTCGGCAAACACTTGTGCAAGCGTTTCCTTGTGATTAATCTCCACAAAGTGCTGGTTCTCTGGCAAACATTCTTTTGGCGAATAATATTTATCAATGTCAGCAGGCGAATAATCGCGATAAGTTTCCTCATGTACAAAAGAAGCCAAAGGCAAGCGATCACTTAAGGCAGGTTCCTCATCAGGCCAACCGACTGTAAGTGTGGCAATCGGCATTACTAGACGCGGAAGTCCTAAAACCTCGATAATCTGCTGAGGCTGATAGACAGTAGTACCAAGATAGCATACGCCCAAGCCTGCTTCCTCTGCCAGACAAGAGAAGGTCTGCGTAAAGAGAAGCGCATCGGAAGCCGCATTGATGAAACTCAGGAAATTGTCGTAACCGGGTGCTGCCTTGCGTTGCCGACACCACTCACTTGTACGATTGAAGTCGGCACATATCGTTAAGACAACAGGAGCCGACGTAACCATTGGCTGTCCGAAATGAGCAGGAGAAAGGCGTCGCTTTTGCTCTTCATCACGCGTAATTACAACGCTATAGAGTTGAAGATTACCCATCGTCTGCGTGCGTGCAGAAAGCTCGAGAAGTTGGTTTAAGAGCACATCATCAACAGCGGTCTGCTTATATTTACGTATGGTTCTACGTGTCTTTATTGAATCCATATCAAATCAATTTTCAATATCTGTTGCAAATTTACAAAATAATTTCTAATTTTGCATCATAAATCTTCGTAATATGGAACATCAGGAGAACGAAGCCATACAACAGGAAGTTGTGGAAGTGCGCCCAGAAGTACTGGAATGTGATGTAGTTCGCTTTCAGAACAACAAGGAAAAGTGGGTGGCTTTCGTAGGACTACTCAATGGGGAACCTTATGAGATATTTACTGGTTTGATGGATGACGACGAGGGCATCATGATACCCAAGAGCGTTAGCCAAGGACGTATTATTAAGGCCGTGAACCCTAATGGCACGAGGCGTTACGACTTCCAGTTCCAGAACAAGCGTGGATACAAGATAACTGTCGAAGGCCTGAACGAGAAATTCAATCAGGAATATTGGAACTATGCGAAACTAATCTCGGGCATGCTGAGATATAGGATGTCGATTGAGAATGTGGTGAAGCTCGTCAGTTCGCTTTCTCTTGAAGGCGATGTCATCAACACATGGAAGTCTGGTGTAGTACGCGCCTTAAAGAAGTATATCCCTGGTAACGAAGAGGAGGTTGAGAATTGAAAATATACATTAATAATATTAAGGTAAGGGCGAAGCATGGTGTGATGGAGCAGGAACGCTCTGTCGGTGCCGACTTTCTGGTATCTGTGGAAGCGGAATGCGAGAACGAACTTTCCACAATAACCGATAAGTTGACTGACACAATCAGTTATGCAGATATGGCAGAAGTCGTGAAGCAAGAAATGCAGATTCCAAGCCAGTTGCTCGAGCACGTGGCTGGTCGCATTGGAAGACGTTTGCTCGCCGACTTCCCCACCCTTTCCCAAGTAACTGTACGCCTAACCAAACTCGCGCCCCCCATCACGGGACTTCAGTGCGAGGGAGCAGGGATAGTGTTGAATATGAAGAATTAACTTGGAATTCGTATATACTATAATAATAACATGAAGAAGAAAGTAAGATTTAGCCTGGTTTACCGCGACATGTGGCAAAGTTCAGGCAAGTTCCAACCCCGCAAGGATCAGTTGGCACGTATAGCGCCAGTCATCATCGAAATGGGATGCTTCGACCGCGTTGAGACCAATGGTGGTGCTTTCGAGCAAGTAAACCTGCTTGCAGGCGAAAACCCCAACGAGGCAGTTCGTGCATTCTGTAAACCTTTCAACGAAGTTGGCATCAAGACCCACATGCTGGATCGCGGCCTAAATGCCTTGCGCATGTATCCCGTGCCTGACGACGTTCGCAAGCTCATGTACAAAGTAAAGAAGAAGCAAGGAACCGACATCACTCGCATCTTCTGCGGTCTTAACGACGTCCGCAACATTATTCCCAGCATTCAGTATGCCAAGGAAGGCGGAATGATTCCTCAAGCCACGCTCTGCATCACAACATCTCCCATCCACACGGCAGAATATTATAGCGCAATTGCCGACCAACTCATTGAGGCAGGTGCAGCAGAAATCTGTTTGAAGGATATGGCTGGAATCGGTCAGCCTGCGATGTTAGGCAAACTCACGGGAATGATTAAGAAGAACCATCCCGACATAATCATCCAGTATCACGGGCACTCTGGTCCAGGACTCTCTATGGCCAGCATTCTGGAGGTCTGCAACAATGGTGCAGATATCATTGATACAGCCATCGAACCTCTCTCATGGGGAAAGGTTCATCCCGATATTATCTCGGTTCAGTCTATGCTGAAGAACGAAGGCTTCGACGTGCCTGAAATCAACATGAACGCCTATATGAAAGCCCGTTCACTAACGCAAGAGTTCATCGACGACTGGCTTGGCTATTTCATCAATCCTGCCAATAAACACATGTCGAGCCTCCTTCTTGGTAGCGGTCTGCCTGGTGGCATGATGGGTTCAATGATGGCTGACTTAGGCGGTATCCAAAGTGCTATCAACAACATCCGCAAGCAGAAGGGTGAGCCTGAACTCTCCACCGACGACATGCTCGTAGCACTCTTCAACGAGGTAGAGCATGTATGGCCTATGGTGGGCTATCCCCCATTGGTAACACCCTTCAGCCAATACACCAAGAACATTGCCCTCATGAACCTCCTTACCATCGAACAAGGCAAGGGACGCTTCGTTATGATGGACGACGCCATGTGGGGCATGATTCTCGGCAAGTCGGGTAAAGTGCCTGGTCCTATTGCTCCAGAACTGGTGGAGATTGCCAAGAAACAGGGACGTGAGTTCACTGACACCGACCCGCATACCCTCTACCCCGATAAACTCGATGAATTCCGCAAGGAGATGGATGAGAATGGTTGGGAATACGGACAGGATGACGAAGAGCTCTTCGAACTGGCTATGCACCCCGAACAATATCGTAACTTCAAGAGCGGACAGGCGAAGAAGAACTTCCTTGCCGACTTGCAGAAGGCAAAGGACGCACGTCTCGGCCACAAGTTCACTCCCGAAATGATTGCTGCCTTCAAGCATGCAAAGGCAGACGCAGTGGTGTCTCCCGTCAACGGACAAGTATTCTACGAGTTCCAGGGTGGAGATGAGTGCGTTCCTTGTCTCGAACCTTTCATTGGTCAGGAGTACGCCGAAGGCGATATCCTCTGCTATGTTCAGGCACCTTGGGGTGAGTTCATTCCCGTTCAGGCTGGTATTGGCGGGCGTCTTGTCGAGGTTGCTGCCAAGAAGGCATCCTTTGTTCATCGTGGCGACACCTTGGCTTGGATTGAAAGGAAACCAAAGGTATAGCCAGAAAGCAAAAAGCTTTATACATTATTTATATATTATCGGGAGGCCTCAGGCTTCCCGATTTTTTGTGTTCTACGCCTTCACGTCATTATACTCGTATAAATGCTTCAAGAAACGAACCCTTATTGCCCTTTCATCGAATATAGGCACGAGGCACATCGAACCTATATTCGAGCATCATCGAACAATTATTCAATTGATGGAGGGCAAAGGTGTAACTTTGCAATCGAGTTGCAGGAAAGATATCGTAACTTTGTCCTCGAAAACGAGATGTAGTGGCACTCTGCATAGACAATACAAGTCTTACCTCGCGTCAAACTACACAGCAATAACAACGGATTCAAAAAAGAAAAGATATGATACAAAACCTATTACTCGACATTTGGGTGCTCACATGCGAGATGGCACCCTACCTATTGCTCGGTTTCCTGCTGGCAGGACTGATGCACACATTTATTCCACGTTGGGTCTATGCCCGTTATCTGAGTGGAAGTGGGATGAAAAGCGTGTTTCTTGCCGCATTGTTTGGAGTCCCCCTACCCTTGTGTTCTTGTGGTGTACTGCCCACTGCAATGGGATTGCGTCGCGAAGGGGCAAGCAAGGGAGCAACGGTTTCCTTCCTCATCGCCACACCGCAAACAGGTGTAGATAGTATCGTAGCAACTTACTCACTCATGGGTCTGCCGTTCGCCATAGTTCGTCCTATTGCGGCTTTTGTAACTGCTATATTCGGAGGCTGGATGACCAACAGATGGACTGAACCCTCTCTCAATCTCACCAAAGAGAGTGAAGAAACTTCATGTTGTAAGGAAGAGGAGAAACCTATACCCTTTATTGAACGCCTGAAAGCAGGCCTTCATTACGCCTTCGTGGAGATGATGGGCGATGTAGGCAAATGGCTTGTTATCGGCCTTGTAGTTGCAGGTATGATTACAGCACTTGTACCTGACCAATGGTTCGAGGTGTTCAAGGACAATTCATTTCTTTCCATCCTCTTGGTTCTTGCCATTAGTGTGCCTATGTACGTTTGTGCAACAGGTAGCATTCCCATTGCTGTAGCCCTAATGATGAAAGGTCTCACGCCTGGAGCAGGATTGGTGCTGCTGATGGCAGGACCTGCTTGCAACGTGGCAAGCCTGCTTGTCATCGACAAAGTACTGGGACGTCGCACTCAGATGCTCTACCTCCTTTCCATCATCGCTGGGGCAGTCGCTTTTGCTCTTGGAATTGATTATCTGCTTCCTGGCGAGTGGTTCACTTCAACCCTGCATATTGAGGACGGATGTTGCCACGAGGAAAACATCGGCTGGTTCAATATCGTCTGCACTATTGCGCTACTTCTAATGGTAACGTATGCCCTCATCTTCCATCGCGATCACGATGACTGTGATTGCTGTGACGATGAATGCACGACTCACGAACAAACCGTAATGAATGTGAAAGGCATGAATTGCAGTCACTGTGCAGCTAATGTGGAAAGGGCTATCCGAAGTGTGGAAGGTGTTGAGGACGTGAGTGTTAGCCTCAATGAGAAAACGGCAAAGATTAGGGGAAAATTCGACCACGAAGCCGTTAAAAAGGCTGTAAAAGACCTCGGATACGAAATAAATTGAATATTCTTTTGGTCAATTCGTGAAAAGTTATTACTTTTGCAAGCAGAAAGGTAATGAAACGAAATATATGAACACCTCTTACGCCTACGCTTACTATTATTACTTTTACTTTAGCAATGAAGTGAAGCGGGAAGGCGTGTAAAGGATTGAACATTAAGAGATTGAACATTAAACATTATACAAATCCCGCTTCCATGAAAAAGAAGTGGGATTTTTTATGGCTAATGGCTAAAGACGAAAGACAAAAGAAATATGAAGCATAGAGTTGCGATACAGGGCATTAGAGGCAGTTTCCACGATATTGCCGCTCGAAGGTATTACGAGACAGACGACATCGAACTGGTGTGCTGCGAAACGTTCGAGCAGGTGTTCGAAGAGATGCAAAACGATCCGCAACTGGTGGGAATGGTTGCTATCGAAAACACTATCGCAGGTAGTCTGCTTCATAACTACGAACTGTTGCGTGACAGCGGTGCTACCATCGTAGGAGAACATAAGCTTCGCATAAGTCACTCTATCATGTGTCTGCCAAGTGACGACTGGGGCGACTTGCAGGAAGTGAATTCTCACCCTGTGGCACTCATGCAATGCCGCAACTTCCTGAACCAGCATCGAGGATTGAAGGTGGTGGAGGTTGCCGATACGGCAGGAGCTGCAGCAGACATCAGCAAGGGGCAATTGCACGGACATGCGGCAATCTGTCACAAAGACGCCGCTCATATCTACGGCATGAAAGTGCTTCAAGAAGGAATTGAGACCAATAAGCACAACTTCACACGATTCCTCGTTGTCGCAAACCCCGAAATTGCATCAGAACTGCGCGACTTGAGGAATGTGAATAAATCAAGCCTTGCCTTTACCCTGCCTCACGAGGAAGGAAGCCTTTCGGCAATCCTATCTGTATTGAGTTTCTATAAACTGAACCTGACAAAGATACAGTCATTGCCCATTATCGGTATGGAGTGGCAATACATGTTTTACATAGACCTGACATTCCCCGACTACATACGCTATCGACAAGCTATCAACGCCATAACACCACTCACTCGTAACTTGAAACTATTAGGTGAATACGAAAATGGAAAACAAAGTATTTAACATAAAGCCGGCCGATCGCCTCTCGAATGTGTCGGAATACTACTTCAGCCGTAAACTGAAGGAGGTGGCACGAATGAATGCCGAAGGAAAAGACATCATCTCTCTGGCTATCGGAAGCCCAGATATGCCTCCTTCGGAAAGCACTATCGATGTCCTGTGCAACGAAGCAAGGAAGGTTGACACACACGGATATCAACCCACCGTTGGCACACCTGAATTGCGTCAAGCAATGGCAGGCTTTTACAAGCGCTGGTATGGAGTCGAACTCAATCCTGCAACCGAGATTCAACCCCTAATCGGTTCAAAGGAAGGCATTCTGCACGTTACTCTTTCCTTCGTAAATCCAGGCGATAAAGTGCTGGTGCCTAATCCCGGCTATCCAACTTATACGGCAATGAGTCGATTGTTAGGTGCAGAAATAGTGAACTACGACCTTAAGGAGGAGATCGAATGGCAACCCAATTTCGAGGAATTGGAGAACATCGTTGACGATAAAGTGAAACTGATGTGGACAAACTATCCCAACATGCCCACAGGAGCAAATGCACAACGAAAGACCTATGAACGATTGGTTGACTTCGCACACAAGCACAATATCGTCATCGTGAATGACAACCCATACTCCTTTATCCTTAATCGCGAAGAACGCCTAAGCCTGATGCAAGTGCCTGGAGCAAAGGACTGTTGCATCGAATTCAATTCGATGTCGAAGTCGCACAATATGCCAGGTTGGCGCATAGGTATGCTTGTAACCAATGCTGAGTTCATCCGATGGATTCTTAAGGTGAAGTCAAATGTTGATAGCGGTACATTCCGACCCTTGCAACTTGCTGCAGCTGAAGCATATAAAAATAGTGACGAATGGCATCAGCAAGCCAATATCGAAACCTACGCCCGTCGTCGACAAATGGCAGAGGAAATCATGACAACACTGGGTTGCTCGTTCGACCCGAATCAGGTGGGAATGTTTCTCTGGGGACGTATTCCTAACGCATACGAAAATGCCGAACAACTGACGGAAAAAGTGCTTCACGAGGCACGGGTGTTCATTACTCCAGGCTTCATCTTTGGTTCAAACGGAGAACGCTACATTCGCATCTCCCTCTGTGCCAAAGAGGAACAATTCAAGAAAGCATTACAACGGATAAATGAAATATTTAACACTTGACATTTGACATTTGACATCTAACATTATACACTTGACATTAACAACTATCTCATATGGAATTAGATTTATTACCTTTAAACCTACCAAGTGACAAGAAACGCCCGTTCGTCATTGCCGGTCCGTGTGCAGCAGAGACTGAAGAACAAGTTATGACCACCGCCAGACAACTGGCTGAAAAGGGGTGTCATATGTTCCGGGCAGGAGCATGGAAACCCAGAACCAAACCGGGTTGTTTTGAAGGACATGGCGAACCTGCACTCAAGTGGTTGCAGCAAGTGAAGAGTGAAACGGGAATGTTGATAGCAATTGAAGTGGCAAAGCCCGAACATGTGGAACTGGCCCTGAAATATGGCATCGATATCCTATGGATTGGGGCTCGCACTACTGTCAACCCCTTTGCCGTACAAGAGTTAGCCGACAGCCTTCGAGGCACCGATGTACCTGTCTTCGTTAAGAATCCCGTAAGTCCAGACCTCGAACTTTGGATCGGTGCAATGCTTCGCCTGAACAAAGCTGGAGTCAAGCGTTTAGGCGCCATCCATAGGGGCTTTACAAGTATCGACCAAAAGATTTACCGGAACACACCCATGTGGCATATTCCCATCGAACTCCATCGCCGTTACCGCAACCTACCCCTCGTTTGTGACCCAAGTCATATGGGAGGAAGACGCGATCTTGTTGCACCACTCTGTCAACAAGCAATGGATATGGGATTCGACGGACTGATAGTTGAAAGCCATTACAATCCCGACCAGGCTTGGAGTGACGCCTCACAGCAAGTGCTTCCCGATGTGCTCGACTTCATCATCGATCGCCTCGTCATTCGAGACAATGCAGAGATGACAGAGTCGCTGGCAAGCATGCGAAAGCAAATCGACGATATGGACAACCAACTCATGGATCTCCTAACAAAACGTATGCGAGTAAGTCGTGAAATTGCCACATATAAGCGTCAACACAATATGGCGGTAGTTCAGGCCGTACGCTATAACGAGATTCTCGACAAGCGTGGAGCACAGGGTGCACTCTGCGGAATGAGTCCCGAGTTTGTCCGTCGCGTCTATGAGGCAATTCACGAAGAGAGTGTCCGTCAGCAGATGGAAATCATTAATAAATAAAGGAAACGAACCCTACCCCTCACTCTACTCGAAGGAACTAGGTCGTGACTGAGATATAACAATAAAAAGTAGAATATACCTCCCGCTAACATTCTACTCTCCCCTTTACAGGGAGCAGGGAGGTGGTCATTATGAAAATATTAATCCTTGGTGCTGGTAAAATGGGGTGTTTCTTTACCGATATTCTGTCGTTCGACCACGAAACGGCAGTGTATGAAATCGACCCTAAGCGTATGCGCTTCCTCTACAACACGTTGCGATTCACGAAGTTGGAGGAGATAAGAGAGTTCCACCCCGACCTCGTCATCAATTGTGTCACATTACAACACACTATCGAGGTCTTCCGTCAGGTCATTCCCTACTTGCACCAAGACTGCATCATCAGCGATATTGCAAGTGTGAAGACAGACTTGAAAGCATTCTATGAGGAAACGCGAATGCACTATGTCAGCACTCACCCTATGTTTGGTCCCACTTTTGCCAACCTTGGGGCATTGAGTAGTGAGAATGCAATCGTTATCAACGAAGGCGACTATTTGGGTCGTGTCTTCTTCCTCGACCTATATCGTCGTTTGGGACTGAACGTCCACGAATACAACTTTGAGGAACACGACGAAGCGATGGCTTACTCGCTTTCAGTTCCATTTGTTTCAACCTTCGTTTTCTCGGCAGTAATGAAACATCAGGACGCACCGGGAACAACATTCAAGCGCCATCTGGCAATAGCCCGTGGCGTGTTGTCTGAGGACGAGACACTACTACGAGAAATACTGTTCAATCCTCGAACGAAATCGCACGTTGAAGGCATTCGCGAAGAGTTAAAGGGACTCATCCACATCATCGACAATCATGATGCAGAGGCACTAAGCAAGTTCCTAACACGCATTCGCAAGAACATCAAATAGTACGCAAAATAAGCCCCGAAAGTTGTTACGCTTTCGGGGTTTATTCTAATCATTTGTTCAATCAGACTTATTTGATTTCAATCTGTCGACTAACCTTCACTTCTTCCTTCTTCAGTTTCGGTAAGGTAACTGTCAGGATTCCGTGCTCAACACTTGCAGCAATGTTGTCGCGATCGACGTCATCAGGCAAAGTGTAGTTTTGCTGGTAGTTGGTAAACGAGAACTCACGGCGCAGATAGTGTTGCTTCTTGTCCTCTTCCTTGTGTTCCATCTTGTTCTCAATGGCTATGCTCAGATTGCCATCATCGTTGATGTGTACACGGCAGTATTCCTTTTTGATACCAGGAGCAGCAACCTCCATCACATAAGCCTCAGGGCTTTCTTTTACGTTTACTGCGGGAGCAGTCACATGGTTGTGCGGCATTACGTCGTTGTTAAGAAATTCATCGAACAGTGTTGGGAACCAACTGTTTCTAAGCATTACTGGTAACATAGTTTTGTCCTCCTTTTATTTTAATTGGTTTATTAATGTTTTCACCCTTTAGATTACAATCTATATGCCACTCAACTTTAGGGGACATTTTGACACAAAACGGAGACAAAAGGGCAGAAAAATGGAAAAAATGTTGTAACTTTGACCTCGATATGAAGAGAATTATTCTTATCACCGGTGGCGAACGTAGTGGAAAGTCGACTTTTGCCGAACAAATGGCTCTCGGAATGAGCCTGAATCCCATATATATTGCTACAGCTCACCCTTGGGACGATGAGTTTCGCCAGCGCATCCGTCGGCATCAGGAAAGACGCGTACCACAGTGGACAAACATTGAAGAGGAACGAGAACTCTCGAAACACCAAGTTGAGGGACGTGTTGTGTTGATTGATTGCTTGACGCTGTGGGCTACGAACTTCTTCTTTGCCAATGAGGGGAAAGATGTGGAGGAAGTGTTGGGAGAATTGAAAGACGAGTTCCTGCGCTTTACCAATCAAGAAGCCACATTCATCTTCGTGACAAACGAAATAGGTATGGGAGGCGTTTCGCCAAATGCCGTACAACGGAGATTCACCGACCTCATGGGTTGGCTCAATCAATTCGTGGCTCAACAGGCCGATGAGGTAGTGTTAATGGTGTCGGGAATACCGGTAAAATTGAAAAGTTGAGGAATTGAAGGACCTTTCTAACTCTCCAAGGAGAGAAAGGTAGTCCTAAAAGGGTCTGTATGATAGAAGCAATAGATTTAACTGAAAAGATTGACAACCTAAATAAGCCGAAGGGTTCACTCGGGAGGTTGGAGGAAATAGCATTGCAGATTGGGTTGGTACAAGGCACGCTATCTCCCACACTCACCCATCCTTGTCACCTGTTACTGGGGGCCGATCATGGTATCGAACAGGAAGGAGTGAGTGTGTCGCCTCGCGAAGTCACATGGCAACAGATGGTGAACTTTAGTCGTGGTGGAGGTGGCGTGAATATGTTTTGCCGCCAACACCATTTCGATCTTGCTATCGTTGACGTGGGTGTCGATCACGACCTGTCGACTTTCCCAACTATTATTAATAGAAAGGTACGCGCGCACGGGAGTGGCAATTTTCTGCACGAACCAGCAATGACGAAGGAGGAGATGGAACGATGCATTTCCATCGGGCGTGAACTTGTTGACGATTGTTTCCACAAGGGCTCTAACATTATCAGCATTGGTGAAATGGGTATTGGCAACACTAGTCCTTCAAGTCTCTGGATGCACTTGCTCTTGGACATTCCTCTCGAGCAATGCGTCGGGGCTGGAGCAGGACTGAACACTGATGGGATAAAACATAAGCTCTACGTCCTGAAACAGTGCCTCAAGAGAGTCCAGTTTCCCCTTACCCCGCAGCAGATCATGCAAGAGTTTGGCGGACTTGAGATGGTAACTGCCGTCGGTGCAATGCTTCAAGCGACGGAACGCCGGATGATTATCCTTGTCGATGGCTTTATCATGTCGGCATGTGCCTTGATGACAATCCAACTGTGTCCTGAGGTCAAGCAATGCGCCATCTTCTGCCACGTAGGTGACGAGAGTGGTCACAAAAAGATGCTCGAACGCATGGGGGTAAAACCACTATTGTCCTTAGGCCTGCGACTTGGCGAAGGCACTGGTGCCCTATGTGCCTATCCGATTGTGGAAAGTGCCGTACGAATGATAAATGAAATGAACAACTTTCAAGATGCAAAGATTACGAAATACTTTTAATCGCCTCTGGGCGGCTCTCATGTTCTTTACACGCCTGCCCTGGTGGCGCATCCACCAGCCTAAAGCCGATGCTTTTCGACACGTTGTCGAGTACTGGCCCTTTGTCGGTTGGCTCACGGGGGGAGCAATGGTTCTTGTTTACACGCTTTCTCTCGTTTCCATCCACAAGATGGGACTCATCGCCCTGCTCGTGATTGCCACTAGACTTCTGCTCACAGGAGGTTTGCACGAAGATGGTCTTGCCGATTTCATAGATGGAATGGGAGGCGGCAACTCACGCGAACGCATCCTTTGCATCATGAAGGATTCGCACATCGGAACCTATGGTGTTCTGGCTCTCATATTCTATTTTCTGTTCCTCTACACGGCACTCCCCCACCTGTCGCCTCTCATGCTGTTGACAGCCGATGTGTGGGGAAAGGGTGTCGCCTCCTTTCTCGTCTTGCAATTGCCTTATGCTCGCACCGAATCAGAGGCAAAGAACCAGACCGTCTATATCCGTTTTTCCTGGTGGCGTCAACTAGTACGCATCCTTGTAGCGATGCTCCCTATCGCTCTCCTTTGGTGGTATGTTGGCGAAATGCCCCATCCTCTGCTCTTCCTTGTTCCCATAGCCGTCGAATTACTCCTCGCCCTATGGATGAAGAATCGCATTGGCGGATACACTGGTGATTGCTGTGGTGCAACCTTCCTGCTTTGCGAAGCCTCAATGTCCTTAACATTTCTATTCACGACATAACGTAATAACGATATAACGTTTAACCATAATACTGTCACTTACTAGGTTGAGGTCTTAAATTATGATTGGAACAATCACCAACACATGCACCATCATTGTCGGCTCAATAATAGGTGCCGTTATCAAGAAAGGTATTCGTCCCGAATGGCAGAAAGTACTGTTCACAGCCATGGGACTCGCTTCATTGGCACTCGGATTCAATGCCGTATGCCATAATATGCCCAACAGCGAATACCCCGTACTCTTCATCCTCAGCCTAAGCATTGGTGGACTCATCGGCACCATACTCGCCCTCGACGGACGATTCAAACGAGTAGTTGACAAAGTTTCAAAGAACAATAGTAAGGAATATCCGCTTGCCCAGGGACTTTCTACTGGTGTCCTTCTCTTCTGTATAGGCACACTCAGCATTGTTGGCCCCATCAACAGTGCCCTTCTTGGCGACAACACTTACCTATACACCAACGCCACACTCGACTTTGTCACATCGGCTGTACTAGCTACCACATACGGCATCGGTATGGTCCTTGCCGCACCCATCCTCTTTTGCTGGCAAGGCAGCATCTGGCTCATCGCACGTCTATGTGGCAACATCATCCCAGACTCCCTCCTCTGCGAGATGCAGATCGTTGGTGGAGTCCTCATCGTCGCATCAGGCCTCGCCATCCTCAACATCAAAGACTGCAAGACTTTAAACCTCCTTCCCAGCCTCTTCATCCCAGTCATCTACTTCCTCCTCCTCGCCTTGCTATAAAAAGAAGTTATCTATTAGGACTACTTGGTAGTGAATGGGCATTCAAAGGACATCGAACAAGTGTTCGAAGCGCGTCGAATAATTGTTCGTTCTAACTCGAACAAGGGCCCATAAAGCGCAATGCAACTGCGTCGCGAATGAAAAGTGAAAATTAATCGTAAATTATCTGGAAGCTTATGACTGCCCTTATTGCAGCCTTTGGACGTTATAGTATGGAATGAATCCATCGGAAAAGGTCGTCGAGGTTATAATCACCCTCGTGGTTGCGATTCCAGGGAAGAGCGAAATCGACATCGCGACCCTCGTTCATGAGTTTCGTGGCGAGATTGATGGGAATGGGGAATGAGGTATCGCGATCGAGAGCCCCATGACGGATGTACCAGTGAGGAGCAACGGTGGACTTGGAGTCGCCAATGTAGAACATAGGATTCATCATCTTAACACGCTTCTTGATATCGTCACTTACAGCACCCGTAAAGTGGGCGGGAATACCCTGAGCATCGCCAAAGAGTTCGCACTCTGGGGACTCCAAGTTATCGAAGGCAGGATAAGGCTTCAGCGGACGGACGGATGCGACGTAGGGAAGATACTGGTCCAAGTCAATCTCCGAGGGAATTTCCGTTCTCTGGGCCTTGGCACGAATAAGGCGAGGTCCACCTGGACGCTGGCCTGGAGTCGATGGGAAATGGAGGTAAAAGGAGATTCCCAGAGAGTCGGGAATCTGTCCACCTTCCTGCACAAATCGTGATGCTGAGGCAAGGAGCCACGACTTCATGTAATCTTTGTAATTCTCTTCCGTCAAGAGTTCGCCCGTTTTAGGATTACGCATATGGAGACTATTGATGTATTCATCGAACTGTCTACCTATGCGACGCGATGTAGCGACATCTTCACGAAGGTTGGCATAGAGCCACTCGTAAGCCATATCGGCATGTTCCAAGTCGATAATAGGGCAATAGCAAACGGAGGCAAATACATTGTCCTTCGCACTGGCAGCACCCATAGCCTTCAGGTAAGGTTCGTAGTCAGGATGGTTTGCGGTAGCCCCAAGCAAGGAACTCATAGCGCCACCCGCACTAGTTCCGTCTGTGATGATTCGTTCTGCCGACCCCAGCATGCGTTTGTCGTTGAAACGGAGATAACGAACTACTGCCTTTAGATCGAGTAATCCACGCGGTGCCTTACCTGTATAGACATCACCTTGTATAGAGTTGTTGCCCCTGCAACCAGGAATACACACACACATGCCTTCAGCCAAAGCCCGTCCGGTAGCGTCGGAAGCAGAAGGGTTCTTTGCCGCCGATGCCATATATCCTCCCACGTAAGTTTTAAGGAAGATGGGCGATTGCTGAGTGGCTCCCTCTGGAACAAAAAAGTTCAATGTCTGGTATCCCTCATCCTCGATGTTTGTAACGTAGGGTATGTCCTTGTAAGCTGTATATCGGACTTGCTTACCATCAAGCATAGTGAGTTCCATGCTTTGCCCCGAAGCCTTGAATGCTAATGGTTGAGCTTTTGCATTTAGGATGGAAAAATTGAACAATGGGAAAAAAGAAATAATTAATGCTTTCCTATTCATAGCAGATTGTATATTGAATCACGGCAAAGTTAGGAAAAAAACTTGATTTAATGTACAAGCCCTTATTCATAATGATTAATTTTATGATTCTTTAAATTTATCATTCTTCTTTCTTATATCTTCATTCTTAATTATTTTGTGTAAATTTGCAACATGAAAACTATCGCACATATCGAAAACGACTTGCAGACAAAGTTCGGAGTACCACGTCAGAGTGGTATAGTCAACGAATTGGAGAGCAGGATTGTGTTCGAGCCAGAATACCGCAATTCTGAAGCCCTGCGAGGATTAGAGGGATTCTCGCATCTATGGTTGTTGTGGGACTTTAGCGAAGCACATCGCGAAGAGTGGTCACCGACAGTTCGCCCTCCTCGTCTGGGTGGCAATCAGAGGATGGGTGTCTTTGCCACACGTTCGCCATTCCGCCCCAACCCTATAGGCCTGTCATCGGTTCGCATAAAGGAGATTCAGCCCTCTACCACAAATGGTCCTGTCATCATCGTTGAGGGTGCAGACCTAATGAATGGCACGCCCATCTGGGATATAAAACCCTACCTTCCGTTCACGGATTCACACCCCGACGCAAAGGGTGGTTTTACCGATGAAACGAACATACAAGCGCCCTTGGAAGTACAACTTTCAGAGGAGATAATCAAACGATTTTCGGATCAACAAATCGGTGTTTTGCGAAACATTTTAGCAAGCGACCCACGCCCCAGATATCATGATAATCCAGAACGTATCTATGGCATTGAGTTCGCAGGAGAGGATATAAAGTTTAAGATTAACGAAAATAAAGTAATCGTCTTATAATGAAAGGAATAAAAAATGTGATTTTTGACCTTGGAGGCGTTATTGTGGACCTTGACATTCAAGCATCCATTCAAGCCTTCGCAAAGATAATGGTTCGACCTGTCAGCACGATTGAAGAGGCTATCGAAAAACTTCGCCCACTTATGCATGCAATGGATGTTGGAGAGATGGATTCCCAAACCTTTATCGGCATTATGAAAAGCCAGTGCCATCCAGGTGTGACTGACCAAGAGATCGTGGATGCGTTCAACCAAATCATACGTCTGCCTTATCATCGACTCGAATTTCTCATCGAACTTAGGAAGCATTGCCGCGTGTTCCTCTTCAGCAACATCGGAGACATACATTGGATGGAAACGCTAAGGAAATCGGAAGAGCTTAACGTCGACTTCACATCGTGCTTCGACGAGACATTCCTCTCTTATAAAATGAAATTGGCAAAGCCCGACATCCGCATTTACCAAAAACTTATCGAAAGCACAGGCATCATCCCCGGCGAAACGCTGTACATTGATGACTTACCCGATAACATTAAGGCTGGACAGGAAATGGGACTGATAGCTAAGATTGTTCCCACTAACGGACTGGACGACGAACTGACGAAACTATTTCCCGAAATTCTTTTGTAAATCAAATTTAATCCTTACCTTTACGCCCAAGATTATAATCTAACTAATACTTTTTGATATGATTCGAATGAAAAGAGCCTTGTTTGCGTTGTTAAGCGTAACAATGGCTATCACTATGTCTGCAGCACCTCTCACACGCGAGCAGGCAAAGAAAAATGCTGTTGACTTTCTCAAGAACGTGAAAGGAAGTCGCACTTTGGCCCCTGTGCAGAATCGACAGAAGCTGGGACCTCGTCGTGCGAAAGCCACTTCAACGGACACAGAACTGTACTACGTCTTCAATCGCGGAAACAATGAGGGTTACGTGATTGTATCAGGCGACGACCAAACCCTCCCAATCATTGGATACACCGAGGAAGGTGAGTTTGACTATACCAAACTACCCGACAACATGCGTCACTGGCTCGACATGCGCGAACAGGAACTGTTGGAACTGAGCACACAGATGGGAAGCGGACCACGCTATGCCCTATCGACTCACGACAAAATCGCACCCATGGTGACAACGAAATGGAACCAGGGCGACCCCTTCAACCAAGAATGCCCGATGTATTTCACATTGGGGCGTTCGGTAACGGGTTGTGTGGCAACAGCAATGGCTCAGGTGCTGTACTACCAGCGTGCGAAATCCGTGATTGAAGTGCAGGCCGACATCCCTGGCTACACTTGCTGGACGACACACGAGACATACGGAAACCTTCAAGTGGAAGGCATCGAGGCCGGTTCTCCCATCGACTGGGACAACATGATTGACAGTTACGGAAGCGGTGCAACGGCAAAGCAGAAGAAGGCAGTAGCACAACTAATGCACTACTGTGGAGTATCGGTAAAGATGGACTACACCAACAAGTCATCGGGAGCGCAATCGGGCGAAGTTCCAGGTGCTTTCCAGAAATACTTCGGATATGGTTCGCAGACCAAAATCGTATATCAAAGCAGTTACAACGAAGAGTCATGGGACAAACTCCTCTACAACGAACTGGCTCAGGGACGTCCTTTCTATCTGAGTGGATATAACGAAGACGGAGGACACGCATTCGTTTGTGACGGATACGATGGAAACTATTGCTACCACATCAATTGGGGATGGGGCGGCAGTAGTGACGGATACTATATGCTTTCAAAACTGAATCCTGGTTCGCAGGGTATCGGTGGTTCGAGTGGTGGCTACAGCGACGGTGAAGCCGCTGTAATTGGATGTGAACCCGAAAACTACAGCGAGAAGGCAATGCCTATTGCCAACTCTACGGTAAAGAGACTTTGCATAGCCCACTTCGACGCTAATGGCGATGGGGTATTCTCCTTTGGAGAGGCAGCAGCAGTGAAGGACATCGGCGATGTCTTCACGGGACAGACAACCATAACAGCCTTCGAAGAATTGTATAACTTCACCAGTCTAGAGACCCTGAGTGACGATGCGTTCAGCGGATGTAGCAAACTCGCTTCTGTTAAATTGCCGAAGGCGATGAAGCACATCGGGAAACGTGCGTTTGCCAACTGCCGAGTGCTGAAGACCTTCAAACTCTCCGATGTCTTGCTGACTATCGGCGATAGCGCTTTTGCCAATTGCCGCGCACTGCCCAACCTGCAGATTCCTTCTGGTATAACCCGAATCGAGGACAACACCTTCGAAAACTGCCTGGCCTTCACGGAAGTGGAAATGCCAATTGGTATCAAGTACATAGGAAAAGAAGCCTTCAAGGGTTGCACGAAGCTGGCAACAGTAACGGTAAAGAGTGTGAAGCCTCAGGAGATTGCACTTGGAAGTAATGTATTTGCCGATATCGACCTCTCTGCTGCAACTCTAAACACGCTGCAAGGCACTCGCTCGTACTTTGCTCAGGCCGACCAATGGAAGGAGTTCGGAAACCTTTATGAGGAACGCACCCTGTCACAAGGCAAGTATGCCCAATTGGAAGAGAACAAGGACTTCTACCTTTATAATGTTGGTACGGGTTACTTTATGACGAGAGGAGAAGCTTGGGATACTCAGGCCATCGTCGATGACACCGACACCCCCATGCGATTCCAGTTTAAACATCCTGCCAGCATGGGTGAAGGTGTTTATTATTTGTCGTCCAACGACACGGGGAATGATAAGAAAATCATGTTCCGAAGCAATACCGACGGAAAGGTGGGTAATGGCGTGAACGCATGCTTTGTCGATGGTACACTATCGGCAAAAAGCTACTGGCAAGTGGCACTTGTGGAAGGAACAGACAACGTATATACCCTGCAAATCCCCAGTGGCCAAACAGGCTATAATGCGGAACAATACTTGGGAGTTGACCTCGGCCACGCCAGCAATGCAGCATCGCCCACTTATGGAACATACAGCGATGTCGTGTACGCCAACAATCCTCAAAACTGCCAATGGATGCTTGTTGCATATGACGCGGCCGAAATGGAGCGATTTGGCAAGGCTCTTGTTCTGAAGAACCTATTGACAATCGGCAAAACAAAACGTGCCGAGATGTCGATGGAACAAGCCGTGTACGATAATCTGGAGAGTAGCGTAGAAGAAATTGACAAAGCTTGCCGCAAACTGCGTAAGAAACTGAGTTTCATCAACTTCTCTGACGATGTCGTTCGTGAAGTTGCATTAACGCACTATGACATTGACGGCAATGGTGAAATCAGTTATACCGAAGCATCAAGCCTCGACGGATTCGGCACCGAGTTCCAAAGCAGGACCATTATTGATGGCTCGGATCTTCAGTATTTTACTAAAGCAACCTATATGACGGGCAACGGCTTCAAGAGTTGTGTAAGACTGAAGAATGTAATCCTTCCCGAGAACATCACCAACATCTATTATCGCGTCTTCATGAGTTGTACCAATCTCGAAAGCATCTCCATCGGAAAGAATGTTAGCTACATTGGTGACGAGGCGTTCTATGGATGTACGAAGCTGAATGAAGTGCGTGTGGCTGTAGAGAATCCGAATCATATTGATCTGGGAACCGACGTCTTCAAGAATGTCAAGAGGGCAAATGCTACGCTTTATGTTCCACAAGGATGTAAGGACCTGTATGCTCAGGCTGCTGAATGGAAGGAATTTGGCACCATCAAGGAAATGCGTGCGAACAAGACTCCCGACTATGCCGAACTGGCAGAAAGTACAGACTTCTATGTGTACAACATCGGCATGTTGCGTAGCATCACACAAGGCGAGGCATACGGAACACAGGCAGTTGCAGGACTCAACGGCTTTGTTTACCAGTTGCGCCGAAACAAGAGTATGCCAGAGGACACATACTATCTCTATTCCGAGAACGCCGGTGGAAGTAAGATACTCTTCCGCACGAACAGTGACTCGGAAGTCGGTCAAGGCATAAAGGCTTGCTTTGTCGATGGCTCGCTTTCGAATAGGGCTTATTGGAAAGTAACGCCCGTAGAAGGCTTGAAGAATGTATATACCTTCCAGGTTCCTGAGAATGATGCCGAATATGTAGAAGGAGAGTATCTCGGAACAGATGAATATCACACAACGGAATACACCTATGGTACGACCTATGGTCTCTATTACGATGTACGATATGATAGGAACTCGCTGGGTTGTCAGTGGGCATTCATCAGTGTTGATGAGGTTAATGCAGCGAAAGCATTCTTCGACTTGACAGAACAACTCAAGCAACTCCTGATTGTGGCAGATGCAAAGAGCATTGAAGACGCACAAGAACATGCGGTTTATGACGACTTCAATAGCACGGAAGAACAAATAGAAGAGGCTATCCAGTCGTTGCGCAAGAAGCTTCACTACATCGAGTTCCAGGATAGTCGAGCACGCACGCTTGCCGTTAATACCTGGGATGAAGACGAGGACGACGAACTCAGTATGGAAGAGGCTGCAGCCATCAAGTCTGTTGGCACAGTATTCCGTACGGCATCAAGCATAAAGAGTTTCGACGAATTGCGTTACTTCACTGGCGTTACCAAACTCGAAGACGAAGCATTCCGCGGATGCTCGTCACTCATCTCCATCTACATTCCTTCCGGCGTGACGGAAATAGGTGAGAAAGCTTTCTTCAGCACTTCCGCATTGAAGTATATGGCTGTTCTGAATGAGAATAGCGTGGTTGAAGCTAGTGCCGCAAACTTGCCCAAGGACTTGACCATATTTGTTCCCAAATCAAAGATGGAAGCCTATGTGGCCAACGAAGCTTGGGCTGAATGCAAGGTTAAGGAATTCACAGACATTCCAACCGTAAGCGTAGAACCTGCCGAAAGACAATATGGACGCTCCAATCCTAAGTTCACATTCGACGTGACAGGTGCTCCCATTAATGGTGAACCTGAGATGACGTCAGAGGCTGTTGCCGCCTCTCCTATCGGGGACTATGAGGTTGTTGCCGAAGCTGGTAGCATCACCACTCCCGGACTGGTTCTCGTCAATGGTGTTCTAACCGTTCAACGTGCTCCGCTCACCCTAACGGCAAGATCGTATAGCAGGAACATTGGTGAAGAGAATCCCGAATTCAAGTTCACGAATAGTTCTCTTCGCAATCGTGAAAAGATTGACGACGTCCTGACAGTGCAACCCACCATCGAATGCGACGCAACCATCGACAGCCCAGGTGGAGAATACGAGATTCGCATCTCGGGTGCTATGGCCGACAACTACGAGATTGAGTACGTCAACGGTAAGTTGACAGTTATCGACCCTGTGGGTGTTCGCGGCATCGAGAATGATAGCAAGGACAAGAGCCTCTATGACCTCGCTGGACGTAAGGTTAATGTTCCCAAGAAGGGTCTCTACATCGTTGGCAAACGCAAGCAAATCATTAAATAATTCATATCTAACTGCCCCGAATGACATTATGTTGTTCGGGGCTTTTTATACGCCTTATGAAACACAAACTCCTCACCCTGCTCCTGTCACTCATCGCATTCCAAAGCACGAATGCACAAGTTGGCTTTGGCCAACCGGAAAGGTTCAACAACGAGTGGCTCTTTAGCTTAACGGACAACGCCGATTATCGGAAGCCGAAGTTTAATGATTCAGCATGGCGCCAACTCAATCTCCCTCACGACTGGAGTATTGAAGGGGAAGCCTCGCAAAAGTGGGCAAGCTGCACTGGATACTTGCCTGCCGGAATCGCATGGTATCGCAAACATTTCACACTTAACGACGCTGGGGAAAAGACTTACATCTATTTTGAGGGGATATACAATCGGAGTGAAGTGTACCTAAACGGGCATCTGCTTGGGAAACGGCCCAATGGCTATGTTTCCTTTATGTACGACATGACGCCCTATCTCCGCAAGGGAGACAACGTACTTGCTATTCGTGTGGACCATAGTCGATATGCCGACTCACGCTGGTACACCGGTTCTGGAATCTATCGTGATGTTTGGCTCATTCGTGCGCCTAAGACGCATCTCTCGCAATGGGGAACGACTTATCGCCTGAAGCAACTGAAAGCAGACGGAAGTGCCGAAGTGGAAGTCGATGTTGAGGTTGACAACGTGAAGTCGGACAATAAGATTCACGTCTCCATCTTCGACGCATCAAACAAGCTTGTTGCAGAGCAAACAACTACGGCCCTTGCCAAGCAAACCCTTGTGCTAAGCATCCCCAACGCACAGTTGTGGAGTCTCGAATCACCTTACCTTTATACCCTGAAAGTCAACCTCTCGGATTTCGATTCCACACAGATTGCCGTTGGCTTGCGCACACTTCACTTCGACCCGAATCACGGATTCTCCCTCAATGGAAAGAACATGAAGGTGAAGGGAGTCTGCCTCCACCACGACGCAGGAGTGCTTGGTGCTGCAGTTCCTCGTGAGGTGTGGGTTCGCAAGGTGAAGGAACTGAAGAGAATGGGTTCAAATGCCATTCGAATGAGTCACAATCCGCAAGCACCTATGCTTTACGACATTTGCGACCAGGAAGGAATGTTGGTGATGGACGAGGCTTCCGACGAATGGGAATTTCCTAAACGGAAGTGGGTTGAAGGCTGGAATCAAGGTACACCTGCGTTCGACGGGACTTATGACTTCTTTGAGGAGTGGATTGACAAAGACGTGGCAGATATGGTTCGCAGAGACAGAAACCATCCTTCGGTATTCCTCTGGAGTGTGGGCAATGAGGTGGACTATCCCAACGACCCATATTCACACCCCGTTCTGGATGGAGGAAACGCAACAATCAACCAACCAATGTTTGGTGGATATAAGCCTGACGCGCCTAATGCCGAACGCATCGGGAAAATAGCAAAGCGGCTGGCAAAAGTTATCCGTTCCATCGACACTTCACGCCCTGTTACAGGAGCACTTGCCGGTGTGGTAATGTCGAATCAGACGGAATATCCCGAAGCTGTGGATGTAGTAGGATACAACTACACGGAAAATCGCTACGACACCGACCATCAGCTCTATCCCCAACGCATCATTTATGGAAGTGAAACGGGTGTGGGTTACGATGCTTGGAAAGCAGTTCGCGATAAGGAACACATCTTTGGACAATTCATTTGGACGGGTACTGACTATCTGGGCGAATCAGGTCGTTGGCCTTCGAGAGGACTTAACACGGGACTTCTCGACTTTGCCTCATTCCGCAAGCCAAGAGGATGGTTCAGAGCCGCACTCTGGAGTGAAGAGCCGGTTACTTACATCGGAACCTACCCGATCATGCAACCTCGCAACGGAAGACGAGGAAACAATCGCGGACGGAATATGCTATCAGCTGAAGCACAGGACGATTGGCAGGAACTTCCAGCCCAGTTTGGAAGCGATGCGCCTCGTCGCGTCGTATGTTACACCAATGCTCCACAAGCCCGACTCCTGCTCAACGGAAACGTCGTTGGCGAGATGAAGCAACAGAACGATACGGTTGGCATCATCTATTGGGACATTCCATTCCAACCCGGAACTCTTCGTGCCGAAGGATGCGACCTTGCAGGCAACGTGTTATCCAACTACGAGATTCACACCACAGGAGAAGCCTCAGCACTCAAAATAACCAATCTCCTGCCGGAAGACGATGGCGAAGTCCTGCAACTCCTAATCGAAATCGTGGACGAGAAAGGGCATCGGGTAAAATCTTCCTCGGCCGAAATCACTTGCGAAGTCACAGGACCAGACGAGTTCTTAGGTTTCGAGGATAGCAACAATGCCAACATGGGGAATCATAGGACCAACCAACTCAAAGCCTTCCGAGGACAGTTGGTGGCTTATGTTAGGCGTTCGACTTTGAACCCCGTTTCCATCAAGTTCTCGTCCCCAGGCCTTCCGTCCGAAACCCTTAGGCCTTAAGTCGGAGGGCCTCAGGGCCTATTTCCGAAGGCCTTAGGTTCGAGGTGCAACGAACTTAGGTTCGAGGCATTGCGAACATAGGTTCGAGACGCATCGAACTATAGGTTCAATTTCGGGACGCCTAAGCCTTACAACATGTAACCAGTATTCATTAACTATCAGACAATAACACAAGCACATTCGAAATGGCACGAATAGCAATCAGTCTCTCCGGTGGCGGATTCCGAGCCGCAGCCTTCCACCTTGGAACACTCTCATACCTCAATCATCTCACAACCGACGACGGCACTCCCCTACTGCAACACATCCGTGCCGTATCTACAATCTCCGGCGGAACATTGACGGGGCTTTGGCTCATCCTTGGGCAATGCCGAGGGTGGAGCAATGAGGAGACTCTGCGTCGGCTCTACGACCTGTTGATGAACAACACTATCATCGGGAGAGCCAGTCAAGAGTTCTTTTGTGGGAAAAACAAGAACCACTCCCTCATACGCGAGATGGTGAAGATTTATGACGAGGATGTCTTCGAAGGTGCAACCTTGGGCGACTTGATGCAACATATCGAAGAGATTCCCATCGACGATTTCTCGGCAAACGCCACAGAATTTACCAATGCCACCGCTTTCCGTTTTCAAGTTGGCGAAAGCCAAAAGACAGAACAGGGAGGAACCTCACAAGGCATCATCGGAAACGCCTTTTACAAGATACCCCGACAAATAGCCTCTCAGATTCGATTGGCAGAGGTATTTGCCGCATCATCTTGCTTCCCTGGTGGCTTTGAAGCACTCATCTTTCCTCGCGACTTTGCCCTCAACGAGAACCCCGATAATAAGGAATATCTCGATAAAGCGAAGCCCCTTGCCCTGATGGACGGAGGAGTGGTCGACAATCAGGGAATAGAACCCATCAACCTACTTAGGAAGCGTCGCGACATCGACCTCTTCATCATTTCCGATGCAGGGCGTGGTGACGATGAAGGCTACAACTTCGAGGAGACGAACACTCTTTCGTGGCTCACCATCCGAAAGGTCAACATCGCACTGAACCTCATTGTCCTCTTTGTGGCTCAGTTCCTGCTGTGGGTTCCAAAAGGGTTCTGGTTCGGTTTCTTCCTCAGCCTCACCATTCTGTTTGCAATAATCCGCCTCACCAGTAGCATAGCCTCCCGCGTCTTCATCAAGAGGAAAGCCAAAGAAATCCCCTTCTCCTTCCGATGGAAAGGCTTGCTCACCATCCCCTTCTCCAAATACATCAACCTTATCTGGTCGCGTGCCACATCGATGTATACCTTGACCGAGAAAGTCTTTATGAGACACATCCGTTCACTGAATTATGCCACAATCTACGAAGACGAGCGTTGGCAGAACCGCAGGATTATGAACGCCCTCTATGAACTGGGAACAGGACAAAACTGGGGCAAGCACCTGACGGCTGACGAGGAAGTGCTGATGGGGCCAAGCGAAGCTATTCTCCAAAACTCGGACCTCGCAACCAGTATGGGAACAACGCTTTGGTGGAGCGAGAAAGACCGCCAGGAAGGCAAACCCGAAGCCTTGATTGCCGCCGGACAGTATAATATCTGCTGGAATCTGCTCGAATTCATCTATCGACTCAGACGCGACGCCACAAACCTAAGTCCAGAGGCACACATCATCACGGAATTACAAGAAAAGCTCGAAGCCGACTGGCAACGCTTCAAGGACAATCCCTTGTGGATGCTCGGTGATTTAAATAATCCCGATGCCGTGTAAAAGCATAGCTCGTGTAGAACATAAGCATTCCAACTCGAACATTTCGAGCTAAAACCACCCGCAAAATCGCATTAGAGGAACCGAAATCCCTCACTTCCCTCACACATCCCTCACTCCAGCAACCCCGATAAACATTGGCATCGTGACGGAGTGAGGGAAGTGAGGGATGGCATTACTATTGCAGACACATTACCAATTGCTTATAAGTGACGAAGCAAGTACTTTTACCGACTATTACCATATTGAGGTAATGCAATTACCATTAAGAGGAAATGTGATTACATATATGAGGTTATGCGATTTCTATTAAGAACTAATACCATTGCACCCGCAATGCAACCATCCCGAAGGCACATCCTATTAATCAATTGCCTATTCCTAGACATAATTGCCATATTGTAAGAAAATGCAGCCCCTTTGTTAAATTATTTAAGAAAAAGCGCGTGGCTTTTACAATATTTTAATATATTTGTTGGCAAAAGTATATAAAAACAAATTCAATATGAAAACACGAAGCTACACAAGGCCTATGTGCCAAACGTTGAGAATTAGGATTGAACAACCACTTGCCTTTTCTGGTGAGGTTGATGATGGCGGCACTATTGGCGGTGGAGGAAATGCTGGAGACAACGGTAATCCTCCTATGGATGCACCAGGGTACAACAGCTGTTGGTCAGAAATTTGGGATAATAACGAATAAAACAAATATACTATGAAAAGTAAACGACTTATTTGGGCTTTCTTGCTCACAGCAATAGGCCTATTTATGCCAACAAGTCTCTTTGCCGAGTCATTCACTGATGAGAATGGTAATGTGCTTTACTACGAATTCTACGAAGACGACAACGAGACTTGGATTACAGGACTCGCTAGCGTTAGCGAGGACGCGGAGAAGGCTGGACATCTTGTTATCCCTTCCACTATTCAAGACGGGAAAGGCAATTCAATTCCTGTAAGCGGAATTAGTTGGAGCAGTTTTGAAGGAAACACCAGTATCCGTTCGGTTGTTATTGGTGATGAAGTCTGTTACATCGGTGGTTATGCATTTGAGGGATGTACATCGCTGACCAGCGTTACCATAGGACGTTATGCAGAATTTATCGGCTATCGTGCATTCTATAACTGTACAGCACTAACAGACGTTTACTGCAGTTCCATTTATCCACCTTATCTCGCAGAAGAAGTGTTTAGTGGCTGTGAAACATTACTAAGCGAAGGAACGCTTCATGTTGTCACCGGTTATGCTGATGCTTATGAAGAGAGTAATTGGAGCCAGTTTACCAATATTGTAGCGGATTTGCCTGCTCCCAGCACCCCAGTCGACAGGTTCAGGGTAAATGGTATGATGTTCAAGATACTCACACAAAATACCGTGCAAGTAGGTTCTGGTTCCACAACAGCTATTCCTATGGACATAGAAGGTACTGTTACTATTCCAAGCACAGTTAGTTATAGTGGCAAGACCTATACAGTAACGGCTATAGGAGCATACGCATTTTCAGACTTAGAAGAGAATGCCATACAGATCCATATTCCATCTACTGTCACTAACATCGGTAATTATGCATTCAATTGGAGTTACATTACTGACATTTATTGCGATGCTACAACACCACCAGCACTTGGATATAACATTATCGACAGTGAATACTCCAGAAACACCACCCTCCACGTTAGTGACGAGGATGCTTATGCAAATTCCGAATGGGGACAGTATTTCTCCTTCCCCATTTATGTCGATGGTATCCCATACAAGATTCTTAGAGCCGAGGACGGCTATTTCTATGCTCAAATCGGTACAGGAACAGGTCCTGTGCTCCCCAGCAACTTTACGGGAGCTTTCAGGATTCCGCGTACCGTGGAAATACCTATAAGTAGGATTCCTTCCATCAATGGAGGAGGTGGAGAAGGCGAAATGATTCTCAATGCTCCACGAGCCGGTCATTTCAAGATGACGCGTCCGGACAAGCTTGGCAAATTGGAAGTAAGCATTAGCCCACTTAAGAAGAAGATTGAAACAAAAATCAAAGAGAAGAAAGAAAACAAGTCTGCCAAGACAAAAGGCTTGTCATTAGACCGTTTCAATAAAGTAAAGGCTAAGACTCGCGGCGTCGATGACGAAGAAACCATCACGTTCACCGTTGTTGCAGTTGGTACAAGAGCCTTCTATGGCCTTACTGGTCTGACCAAGGTTACACTCCCCAACAGCATCATGGGTATTGGATATGAAGCATTCGCTGGTTGCGAGAACTTGGCAGAAGTATACAGCTTGGCTGAGTACCCACCATCTTTGAATGCAGACTATAATGAAGAGGGTGGTCCCAAAAAGGCACCCAAGAAAGAAAAGGGTGACGAAGACACATCTCCATTCGACGGCATCTCCGAAAGCTGCGTATTATATGTACCCGAAGGAAGCATAGACAACTATGAATATTACGGATGGGGACAATTCTTCAGCTCTGTGGAGGAAGTGGAAGAGATAGAAGACCCGGAAGTTGGCGACATCATCAAAGTCGCTTTAACAGAAGACCTTAAGCTTAAGTGTATCATTACCAGTATTGGAGACGATTATCGCACCATCAGCCTTGGCACAGGAAACTATGAAAAGATTGCCATAGATACAACTTACGTGGGTGCACTGAATATCCCTGCTACGTTTACATATAGTGGTAAGACGTACACCGTTACTGATGTTGCTCCTTATGCGTTCGCTGGAAGCCACATTACTTCAATCGACCTACCTGAAAACATAATGAGTTTGGGTGAGGGTGCATTCGGTGAATGCTCGTCATTGGAAACAGTTACTGGTGCCGAAAACTTAATTAATATTAATAGTTGGGCATTCTATGGGTGTTCATCACTTACCTCTATATTCATTCCTAAGGACGTGTGCAGCATAGGCAACTATGCCTTCCAAGGTTGCACCTCCTTAACAGAAGTGATAATGGAGGACAGACCTAAGGAAGAAACTTCAACAGGAAACGAGCGAAGATACGAGGAATGGACAAGTAACGTCGCTGGAGTAGACAATGGATATGATAGTTACGAATGGAGGATAGAGGCTAATGCCGGCGATGTATTCTCATTCGAATACAACGTTAGTAGCGAAAGCGGATGGGACTACCTAACGGTTTCCGTTAATGGTACACAAGTGGTTAACGCCAGCGGAGAAATGTCCTCTGCATACTCACAGCTTGTCAATTCATCCGGCACTATCACGGTAGTGGCAACGTATGAGAAGGATGGGTCCGTAAACCAAGGTAGCGACCAGGCGCAAATATTTAATATAGGACTCAATCTGCCTGCAAGCGGTATTCTAAACTTAGGAAGCAACGATGGTTATGGACTCTTTGGCGATTGCCCATTGGATAGCGTATTTATTGGACGCAACATCAACTATCAGACCGATGGAGGAAAAGGTGATCCCATTTCACCATTCTCTTACAATACCTCATTACGCAGTGTGGTCTTCACAAGCAATGAAACACAAATCACGCCCTATGAGTTTGCAGGTTGCCAGAATCTGCAACACATCGTACTCGGTGAAGGCATAACCTCTGTAGGAGACTATGCTTTCCGGGATTGTTATAGTCTGAAAACCATCCAATGCTTAGCAGAAACTCCTCCCACGCTGGGATACGATGTAATGCCTTATAATATCAGTGACTTCTGCTCACTTATTGTCGATGACGAAGATGCCTATGCAAGTTCTGCCTGGGGGATATACTTCCCTGCGCCCATCTATGTTGATGGTATACCTTATAAGATATTAAGTGCTTATGATGGCAATTACTATGTACAGATAGGTATGGGTAAAGAGCCCGTTCTTCCGGCTAATTTCACAGGAGAGTTTGCCATACCCAGAACCGTGGAAATACCCGTTAGTAAGATTCCAACAATGGATGAAGGAGGCGGAGAAATCGAACCCGCAGAACCCATTCTTAATGCTCCACGTGCAAAGTTCCAGCTGAAAGGCAAGGCTCTCACAGAAGACAAGGAAACAGTTAAAACGAAAGGCTTACCATTAGATCGCTTCAATAAAGTTAGAGCAAAAGAAAATCGCGATGGTGAAGAGACCATTACATTTACCGTTGCCGTAGTGGGTTCGAAAGCCTTCTATGGCTGCACTGGCCTGACTAAAGCAACTCTTCCCCGAAGCATTGAAGAAATTGGATATAGCGCATTCGCTGGATGCTCTTCAATGACGGAATTTGTTTCCTTTGCAGAGCAACCTCCCTACCTTGTTATGGGTAATGGTGAATATGAAGGTGGTGGTGAATTAAACAAGGGGAAGTCTGGTGAAGACGGTGAAGCAAGCCCATTCGATGACATTGCCGACAATTGCGTACTCTATGTGCCTGAGGACTTCTCACAGGTATACTATGATTACAGTTGGGATCAATACTTCGCTGATATTCGGGAAATGGAGGGCATTGAAATAGAAGACCCACAACCCGGTGACGTTATCAAGGTTCTCGCAGACGAAGGTGTCAAGGTTAGATATATTATCACCAACAATGAAGAAGGGAACCGGACGGTTGCCGTTGGTACAGGCAACAGCAGCAGACTTGCAGTAGATGCCGATTACGAAGGTGCACTCACCATCCCTAACACATTTACCTATAGTGGTGAAACCTACACTGTTACTGAAGTTTCACCTTACGCTTTCTACAACGGCGGACTTAGCGCAATAGATCTTCCAGAAAGCATAATTAGCATCGGCGAAAGTGCATTCTACGGATGTACATCTCTTTCGGAGGTTACAGGTGCAGAGAGCTTGATTAGCATTAACCCCAATGCGTTCTATAATTGCTCGGCTTTAACTTCCATCTTCATTCCTAAAACGACAAGCACCATTGGCGACTACGCTTTCTATGGTTGTTCAAGCTTAAGTCAAGTTATCATGGAAGATGGTATCGTAGAAGAGATTTCAGAAGAAAACCAACAAACTTTCGAAAATTGGACAAGTACCAACCATAATAATAGTTCGTCATCATCCTACACTTGGACCATCGAAGCAAACCCTGGCGATGTATTATCGTTTGATTATACGGTAAGCAGCGAATCGGGATGCGACTATCTAAATGTTACTGTCAATGGCACGAATGTGGTTTCAGCTAGCGGTGAGGTCTCAGACACTTATGTACAAACCATCGGAGCTGCTGGTACAATTACAATCTATGCCAGATATAGCAAGGACTATTCTGTTAATAATGGTAGTGATGAAGCTCGCGTATTCAACATCGGACTAAACTTAGTTGCCGGTGGTGGTCTATCTCTGGGTAGCAACGGTAGCAGTCCATTGTTTGCAAGTTGTCCGTTGGATAGCGTTTACGTTGGACGTGACATATCCTATTCAACTAATAATAATAAGGGTTACTCACCTTTCTACAGCAACCAATCATTACGCAGTATAGTATTCTCAAGCCAAGAGACACAAATCACTCCATATGAATTCTATTACTGTTCGAATCTGCAAAACATTGTTTTGGGTGAAGGTATAACTTCAATTGGAACTTACGCATTCTACAATTGTGGTAACTTGCACAACATTCAATGTTTGAGTAAGACACCTGCCAGTTTACAAAGCAATGCTTTCCCAAGCAACATTGCAAGCTACTGCACACTCACTGTTGAGAACGAGAATGCCTATGTCTTCTCCGATTGGGCCACATACTTCCCATTCTCTTTCTACGTTGATGGCATTCCTTATAGGGTATATGGTCGTGACGAGAATAATAATATTACAGTACAAATGGGTACTGGCAGTGGTGCCGTTCTCGCCGAAAGCACTGAAGGTGAGTTCGAGATACCTCAAACCATAGAGTATGTCACGGGAGACTCTACCCTAACCTTCCCCATTGTAGCCATTGCCGACAGTGCATTCTACAACTTGTCGAATTTGACAAAGGTCACCATCCCTGCCACCATAAAGACGATTGGTGCCAAAGCCTTTGCAAATTGCACAGGGTTAACGGAGTTCCGTACAAATGCAAAAGTACCTCCTACCATCAACAATTATTCAGGTATACAAACCTTCCAGGGCATAACCCCTGAGTGTATACTCGTAGTGCCTGACAGTTGTGGTTCTGCCTATTTGAATAGCAATTGGGCACCATACTTCTCCGAGATTGTTGAAGATCGTGGAGAGAATGCAGGTGCACGTGTGGGTGATATTGCAACCATCGAGGATGAGAATGGAAATAAGATTAGATACATTATCACAAGCGTCGAAGAAGGCAATTGCACAGCAAGCGTAGGAACAGGTTCTCAAAACAAGCCTGCAGTAAATGCAGATGTTACAGATGCGCTCGTAATTCCCAATACTATTACCTTCTACGGCCAAACATTTACGGTTAATGCAGTTACCAATTACGCTTTCTATCAAACAAGAATCAGTGAGATAGATTTGTCGGAACAAATAACTTCCATTGGCAACTACGCATTCTATGGATGTACAGAATTGACTAATGTTACTGGCGGTGAAAGTATAGTAAGCATCGGGCAATATGCTTTCTATAACACTAAACTCACCAAGGCATTCATTCCTGATAATGTGGAAACCATCGGAAACTATGCTTTCCAAAACATCTCAACACTTAAAGAGATTGCCTTTGGTCCGAAAGTACAGAGCATCAACAGTAATATTTTCTATAACGGAAACTATACATACATTGAGAAGTTTGTCTTCAATGGTACATACACCGAGATACCTAATAATTTCTTGCGATATAACACAGCAACAAAGGAAGTGATACTTGGTAACCAAATTACGAGTGTTGGTAGTTACGCCTTCTATGGTAATAAATTCTCAGAAATCAACTTACCTACAGGGCTGACAAACATTGGCAATTATGCATTCTACAACTGTGACAGTCTGCGCACAATTACGCTTCCAGACCAACTCACAACAATTGGTCAATATGCCTTCTACGATTGTGATGCTCTGATTAATATAACTATACCTGATGGCATTACAAGCATCGGTGAGAACACATTCTATAGCTGTGACAAACTGCAAGAAGTCGCAGGTGGAGAGAATGTCACAACAATCGGGAATTATGCATTTGCATATTGTTCCAGTTTAACCAGTTTCGATTGCCACAACAAGGTGACAACTCTTAATCAGTATGTATTTGCTTATTGTAGTAAACTGAGAGAGCTTAAGGGTCTGGGGGCTGTGACAAGCGTCAGCAGTTATGCTATCTGCCAAGACTATGACCTGACAAACTTGGAGATGGGAGAGAACCTCACGACATGGTACAGCCAGTCGAGTTATTCAAGCAGTTACATTCTTAAATTATTAAGTATAACTTTACCTGGTCAAACCAACCCGTTTACTAGTAGCAATAGTTACTATGGACTGCCCGATGGCATGATTCTATTTGTACCGGCCGAATTGGTAGATTCCTACAAGAACAATTCTTATACTAGTCGCTTCCGCATTCTCCCAATCGGTTCTACCGACGAGCGCTTAATTGCAACAGAGAATGGTGGCGAACTTCAGGAAAAAATATTAGCGGCAGAACTTGACCCAGCAAGTATTCTAAATTTAACCGTTAGTGGCCCCATCAATGGTACGGACATAGATTACATCCACCGTTATCTCGTCAATCTGCAAACACTGGATTTGGAGAATGCACAAATTGTAAATGGTGGCGACTCATATCATCAATGGACAATTTCCAGCAGTGGTGAAGCCTCACAATATGGTAGCAACAGTTATAACACCGAGAATAATATTGTCGGTACATATATGTTTGCATACATGACATCATTACAGCGACTTATTCTACCAAAAGATGTAACGAAAATCAATTCGTATGCATTTAGCGACTGCCCACAACTGACCGAGGTTATCATACCTGACGCAGTGGAAAGCATTGGTAGCTATGCCTTTAGCTATAATCGAAGCAGTAGCTACAATAATAAAATAACATCACTGACACTGCCTTCGAAGTTAAAGCAAATCAATACTTACACGTTCCGAAACATGGATTACCTGCAATCCATTGTAATACCAGATAGTGTAACCAGTATCGGCCAATATGCCTTCTACGACTGCGATGCCCTGCGCACCGTCACAATGGGAAACAAGGTAACCAGTATCGGAACATATGCCTTCAACAGTTGTGACAAGCTATATAGTATCAACCTCTCCGAAGCATTAGACACATTAGGAACATACGTTTTCACGTCTTGTGCCAACCTAACAGAACCGATTACGATTCCTGCCACCCTTCGTACAATACCCGAGCAGGCATTCTACGGTTGTCAGAAACTAAAAGGAGTAATATTTAATGAAGGACTTATCACCATCAAGGCCTCTGCTTTCAATGATTGTGATGCATTGACAGAAATTGTACTTCCCGAATCACTCAACGAAATTCAGTCCTATTCATTCGCTTACTGTAATAGCCTAACGAAAATAACTCTGCCAACAGCGATGAAGACTATAGGTCAATATGCTTTTTATAGTTGTTATAAACTAGCCGACATAACAATGCCGGAAACATTAAATAGCATGAGTACATACGTCTTTGCAAGCTGTACATCATTACCCAGTATAACTCTGCCAGAAACCATCACAAACATTCCTAATTACACCTTCCAGGGCTGTACTGCACTGACAGATGTCGAATTATCGAGCCAGACGAGCAGCATTGGACAATATACATTCTCTGGCTGTACTTCGCTTACGAACTTCGACTTTGACAAGTATCCCCAATTGACACAATTGTCAAATTATTCGTTCTCGAATACAGGATTTACGGAGATTGAAATCCCTGACCGTATTGTATCACTCCTTAACGGAGCGTTCAGTGGTTGCAAGTCCCTGCAAAGAGCCAAGATGCCTACAGGTGTCAATAATGTGGCCTCGTACCTCTTCCAGAATTGTACTGCTCTGACTGAAGTTGAAATGCATGACGGAATCAATGTTATAAACTCGTATGCCTTTAATGGTTGTACTAAACTTCCAACCATTGATTTAAACGATGGAATTACAACAATTGGCAGCTACGCATTCCAAAACTGCGACTCACTGAATCTTGAAAAACTTCCAGACAATTTGGAAACAATCAACAATTATGCATTCTACAGTTGTGATAAACTCAATTTGGCAACACTGCCCGCAGGGCTTAAGACTATCGGAGAATATGCCTTTGCCTATTGTCCCAAATTGCAACTGGAGAGTCTACCCTCTGGATTGACAACCCTTAACAGTTATGCGTTTGAGTACAGTGGCATCAAGAAGATGACCCTACCCGAAGGAATAACCACCTGGGGCAACGGTATTTTCTACGAATGTGATTCTTTACAACAAGTAACATGGCCTGCAGACAAGACGGTGATACCCAATTCTACATTCTACGGATGTCAGAACCTGCAGAACCCAGAACTGCCTAACACTGTTACAACAATTAACCAATATGCATTCTATAACTGTAACTTTAAGGAATTTACATTCCCCACTTCACTACAAACTATCGGTGACTATGCTTTCCAATATACATATGGTTTGTCGGAAATTGAGTTACCCATTAGTCTGAAGAGTATTGGTTACGAAGCATTCTATGGTTCATGGCTGCGCAGTATTGAAATTCCCGATAGTGTTACGACACTTGGTAGATATACATTCTACAATTGCGATAGTTTGAGAACTGCAACCTTAGGAAAGAATATGAACTATTCAGGTAACAGTTACTTCGATTACTTCTATTATTGTGATAACTTAGAGACATTGCGCATATATGCAGGAACGCCTCCTGCCATTAGCACAAGTTATGTGAGCAGCTACTACAAAAAGTGTATATTGGAAGTTCCTGAGGGAGCAGACAGTCTCTACCTTGCTACCAATATTTGGAAGGACTTCAAGGAGATTCGCACATTCTCGCCGGGCGACAAACTCGACTCCTTAGACTTTGCCATCATGAAGGTCATCTACCGTGAACTGGATGGTGAAAACTGGACAACGAAGTGGGATCTCAGTTCCGATGATTTGTATGTAGGAAAATGGATAGGCGTGACCACAAAGGATGGACATATTACGAAAATCTCCATTAACAATAACAATCTGCGTGGTGAACTACCCGACTCTATTTTCTACCTTCCAGAACTGACATATTTGGAGTTGCCAAATAACTTCATTAGTGGCAACCTTACGACTTTACTACCCGAGGCCTTTGTTAACGAGAAGATAACCTACTTACGCATGTGGGGTAACGAACTAGAGGGTGATGCGTATCCTTTCCTTTCGAAGTTACCAAACCTTGAGAACATGAGTCTAGCCTATAATCGACTTACGGCGATGTCGCAGCCATATACGAATACGGCATGCACAAATTTCTGGCTGACCGACCAATTCATGGACTACAAGACCCACTCGCCTGTGGTTACAGAAGATAATCCTGCACAGGTCGTTACATTGGGGGTACCATTCGAGGTAGAATGGAACTCGCTACAACTCTATAACCACTCCAATCAGAACTATAATCGTTCGACAAGCTATCTTCAACGCACATACTGGGATGGTAGTTATTACAGGTATTACGATTACAACAACTCAAGTTATTGCGACTTTAAGAAGAATAGTGAAGGACTATACGAACCATATTTCAATAGTTCTAAGATATTCAACCTGCCCAAGAATACGCCTGTAGCTCTGTATCCATATTATTCAACATCTGGTGGTAGTGAACAATACGCCCTTACCAAGATCTTTATCTTTGACTGGATAGATGGTGATATCAATGCCGACCTAAGTGTAGATGTAACCGACCTGCAAAAGGTTATCTATTATGCGTTGAATGATTCGAGACCTTCAAGTCAGTTCTTCAACTTCACTTCTGCCGACGGCAATAGTGACAATGCCATTGATGTTCGCGATGCTGTAATCTGTGTAAACCACATCCTTGACTTTGATGAAGTGCAAACTCCTGCGGGCGTACGCGCATTGTATAATAGAGAATATAGCATCGCTCGTAACAATGTGGCCATTGAAAACGGTAGAGTACGTATGGCGAATAGCGACGAAGTGGCAGCCATACAGCTGACCATCGTCGATGCAAACGCAGACGACATTACTCTATCCCCCACTCTCTCCGGCTTCCGCATGGTTAAGAAGCAGATTGGTAACAGCGTACGCGTAGTAATCTACAGCATTGCAGGAATGACATTACCCGAAGGCGAATATGACCTTGTAAGTGGAGTTGATAACACTTGCGCCATCTCACATGCAGTCTTGAGTGACGAGGAAACTAATCACCTGGAAATTGGCATCCGCGATCGTGTTACTGACATCAATGGAGTGAATGTATATGACGACGCTAACGATGTCTACGACATGAGTGGTCGCAAAGTGTCGAACCCAAAGAAGGGTGGCGTCTACATAGTAAATGGTAAAAAAACAATAATCAAATAACGAAAGGAGGACCAAGATATGTCAAGTGTAAAATGTAAAATGTCGAATGCTATGAGACGTACGTTATTGACCTTCGCCCTACTTATCGGCGTAGTCCACTTTCAGAGTTCAGTATTCAATGTTCAATGTTTAATCGGCGGTATAGCTGCTCAAACAAATGAACTGAGTATTGGTGATGTTACTTTCCCCGCTGGAAAGACGGCCGTCATACCCATTGAACTCAATAACCAGAGTGACATTTGTGGTGTGCAGTTCGAGATAGGTCTACCCTATCAGCTATCCACAGTAACTGACGAGGAGACGGGAGGTTCAAAGCTTCCCTTCTACCTCAACCGTAGTCGCACCAATGGTTTTGATATGTCCGTAAGGTCAATGGGCAACACTAATATGTACTATAATGATGGTGCAAATCGTGAGTACAAATATGTTTATCGTGTAATCATTACTAATGTTGACAATTCACCCATTGTTGGTAGTAGCGGTACATTACTTACTATAAGTATGCCTCTGCCGGAAACACTGGCAAACGGTGCACAATTAGTAAGTGCTTTACGTGACAATAAGATTATTTTAAGCGACCGCGAAGGTAATCAAGTTGCAACAAGCACCACGGGAACTACGGGTACTGTTACCGTGGAAGTTATTCCGCGTCCCGACCTTGTGCCGACTAATGTAACAGTTTCTCAAACACTTGCAAACCCTGGTGACCAACTTGACTTCGCATGGAAGGTGGTGAACCAAGGCGATAGTGCTACCGGTGCAGGGTGGACTGAAAAACTCTATTTGGAGAATGAGAATCGTACACGCGTCTATGTTGGAACAACAGCCTACGAAGGAACACTGGAAGCTGGAGCTAACGTAAGTCGTCAGTTCTCAGTAAATCTCGATGAGTATCCTGGCATCAGTGGCAATTGTCGCCCAGTTGTACAAATAGTGCCAGCTGCCAACTGTAATGAGATTCCTCTAAACCAAGCCAATAATACTGCTTATGGCAGTGGCTATTCTTTGCGTGTGCAGAAGTATCTTGTTCTAACACCCTACAAGAACCTCATTCCTGAGAAATCTTCTTCCTATTTCAGATGTGAGCTACGTCGTACTGGCGACTTAAGCGAAGCACAGACCTTCAGCGTTACAACTCGTGACGCTTCTGGAAATACAGGAAGGCTTAGAGTTGGTTCGGATGGTAGTGGACAAGTAAAGTTTACTGCCCAGAGCAATAAGACCTACATCGACCTCTACCCCATCGACAATGAGGATATCAATGTCGACCAACGTGTTGCCATCGTTGTCAATGAACCTTTGAATAATGGTTATTCGTGCGTAATAGACAGTGTACGTGTTGAAGATAACGACCTCGTACCTCTAACCCTAACTCTGGATAAAAGCGAATATAACGAAGGAGATGTGATGCATGTAACTGCCACAGTTCCTGAACGATATTATCCCGAAGACCTATACGTTTATCTAACCATTGAGCAGTCGAAGCGTTTCAAACTGCCACAGCGCATAGCCTTCGAGGCAGGAGCAACTACAGCAACCATCGACATTCCTGTCGTACAGGACAAGACACCGGCTAATCCACAAACCATCAAACTGACAGGTACAGCTGACCACCATCAAAAGGCAGAGATTCTATTTATCCTGAATGATGACGATACGCCTGCCATTGAAATGACACTTACACCAACAACTGTAAGTGAGGGGTCTGGTCCCAGTGCTATGTTAGGTACAATCACACGCACAGAAGTCACCAACAACCAAATTACCATCAAACTGACGGACGATGGCACAAATGACATCTATTATTCAACACGTCAAGTAACCATGCCCGCAGGAGCCATAACAGCAACCTTCCCTCTTGGAGTAAAAGATAATGCCTTAGTAGATGGGGACCGCGTTGTGAATGTGACAGCTGCCATCTACATTAGTGACTGTAACTGCGAAAGCATTGGTGACAAACAGACTAGTGTCACAATCCCTGTCACCATTACTGACGACGATGGTCCCGCTCTCAGTGTGACCACCAACAAAGCCACTATTATGGAAGGGGATGCCACTGGTGCCACACTTACCATCAAACGCAATACGACAGACAATTCCCAACCTTTGACTGTAACTATTGAACATGATGGTACGGATGTAACATGCCCAACAACGGTAACAATCCCTGCAGGTTCTGCTTCTACAACAATCTCATTTGTTGCATTAAGTAACACGCAGGAGGAAGGTGACCGCACTGTCAGCATCACTGCTAAAGCCAATGGCTATAGCATGGGGTCTGCTTGGTTACTAATAAGCGATAGGACACTACCCGATTTGGCTCTTACTAATGTTGAGGTCTCCACCTTATCCCCTAATGCTGGGCAACAAGTGACATTTACTGTAACATTAGAAAACATCGGTGCTGCTGCCATGCACGCTGGTACCTTTATCAAGGTGAAGCAAAATAGTACGGAAGTAAGCTCGCTAAGTATTCCTGAGAATATTGGAATCGGTGAAAGCAAAACATATACTCTAACGGCATCTATGCCTAACGTGCCAGGTTCATATATTTATAACGTAATACTAAATGAAGACAAGAGATATGCAGAATTAGTGTATGTGAACAATAACTCTGAATCCTTTAATGTAAGTGTAAAGTCGCTATATACTTTTACTATTACATCAAACAAAAACACATACAACGAGCAAGAAATTGTAACGCTATCAGGACAGGTTACATCTGTGGGCAGTTCTTCTATAGCCAATTTGCACATTGAACCATATGTTATGTTCCATGGCTATCGTACCAAACTCGATTGTCTTACAGATGAAAACGGAAGCTTCAGTGTCATATATGAATTACCCAAAGGATATCGTGGCCATTTCGACTATGGAGTATGCAACCCTGGCGAAGGGTTAAAGACTTCTATGGGAGAGTTTAATGTATATGGATTCGAAAAGAAGGGAGAAGGTTATCTAAAGCATGAGTTGTATAAGGGTGAACAGTACGCCGGAATTATTACCCTACACAATATGACCGAATTGGCTCTGCATAATATACATCCAACTTTGACGGGTGCAACTGACAACTACGAGGTTGAAATAGGAAGTATCAGTGAACTACCCGGTGACGGCACCGCAAGCATCACGTACACTATTACAGGCAAGGAAGCCTCAACGGGAAACAATTGGGAAGTTATTACAGTAGAATTGACATGTGATGAAGGGGCAAGCTTGAATGTTCCTTTCTATAACTACACTCGATTGCACAAACCCAAACTTGTTGCATCAACAACCAATATCAAGACTACTGTAACCAAAGGTGTAAGTCGAACCTATCCTATTATTCTAACCAATACGGGACTTGCCGAAACTGGAACTGTCACCATTACGACTCCATCAAGTATGGCGTCATTCATCAGTTTGGCAACACCTATTACACTACCAAGCATGCAACCCGGAGACTCTACTACTGTGATGTTAAGGTTTACTCCTGGAAATGATTTAGATGTAAATCTGTATCAAAAGGGGCGCATTGCTATTAACTGTGAAGATGGTGATGGCGTAGCTGTAGACTTCAATGTAAAGGTTGTAAGTGAAAGCAAGGGTGCATTACGTGTTCAAGTTCGTGATGAAAACACCATATATGGAAACAAAGATGGACAAAAGCCTTATGTAAAAGGAGCAACCGTCCAATTAAAAGACTATAATACTGGAGCAATCGTTGTACAAGGAACGACACTAGATGAGACCGAAGCAGGTATACTATTCGAAAACATCAACGAAGGTTACTACCAACTCTATGTAACTGCAGATAAGCATGATTCTTATCGACAAAACATTATGGTGAATCCAGGCGATACAACCATACACTTAGCAACCATCTCCTATCAAGCAGTTTCCATCACATGGGATGTAGTAGAGACTGAAGTTGAAGACGAGTATGAGATTGTTACAAATGTACAATATGAAACTCAAGTGCCAGTACCAGTTGTACGTATGACCTGTCCTGATTCATTATGGCTGGACGAGATTGAATATGGTAAAGCTACCATGTACAACATTGTATTACGCAACGATGGTTTAATAGCCGCTTTAGAGACTCAGATAACACTGCCAAGTGTACCTGGATTCACATTTACTCCATTGGTTCAGCATGAGGGCTTTACACTAGGTGCAGGACAGAGTTATACTATTCCTGTGCGTGTAACCCGTAACGAACCCGCCAGCAGTAATGTCAAAGGAAAGTTTAGAGCAAGTGAAGGTTCAATACCATGTAAGGGACGACTTGACGAGAAACACAAATGGATTTGTGGTGAAGACGGAAAATGGGCATGTCTTTCTAAGCTCATTGATATGGCTAAAGAAATCAAATGTACAGAAAAGAAAGGAGTATCATGGCAAGCTGAAACATATGACGTAGAAGGTATCGGAGGGCCTGGAGGTGGTCCTGGTGGTGGTGGCGGCGTTACCATCCGAGAAGGTGGTGAAGTAATTGCCGCTGGTATTATTAAGTTACTATGTTTCCTCTGTGAATGTTTGTGTCCCGATGAACCGAGCTTACCAGAGCCTCCATGTACTGACCTCGCTAAGGGCTTAGCAAAAAAAGATCCGAAATGGAGTGAAGTAGCTAGTTGTTTAGATGATTTGGGTGTACCTATGCCTCCATGTCTACCTGAGATGTTGGCTGTAGATGAGGAAGTAAAAGGCGAAATGGGTAAAAGGAGAAGTCCGAACCCACAACACGACCTAATGAAAAGGGTTGCGCAATTATCCGTACCATATTATATCTATCTTAATATTCCTCGTGATTTTGCAATTGAGCGTACAGGTTCACCTTCTTTCGTAGATTCTGTTGACGTATCATATTACACCAACTTGGAACTAATTGATACAAAACTCGAGCAGATGTACGAAGATGGAACTTTATACGGGTTTGATCCACAAACAATTCCTGACTTCTTACCAGAGAATTCAGAGGCCACTTCCACAGGTGAACAGCTTACCAAGCTAATGCCTAACAGCATTGCCAACTGGTATGATTTCAGACTCCGTGATTATGTTGAGCGCAGACAAAATACTTATCGTATTATGGACGGTTTAGAACCGACTAATGAAAACTACGTAAGTTCTGGAAAAATTGCAGAGTTACAAGAAAGAGCTGATTCATGTAATCAGGTACTGGTAGATCTTGGATTCATTAGTTGGGAAGAGTTACTAGTTGCCATCAATGCAGCACGACTTGAATACTTTGAAGGAGCATCTTCAAATACTTGTGCAACTGTAAAACTAGAAATTGAACAAAAACTTGTTCTCACCCGTCAGGCCTTCCGAGGAACTCTGACAGTAGACAATGCGACAACAAATAATCTAACGAATATTGAACTCGAGGTTATTGTACAAAATCTACTTGGCGAACAAGCCACTAGTCATGAATTCCAAATAAACTTTGAAAGCATTACGGGATTTGAAGGCACAACTGAAGGTCCCTGGAGATTAGGGCCAAATGCTAAGGGTGTGGCTACCGTGCTCTTTATTCCAACTAAATATGCAGCACCAGATTCGTTAACGACCTACTCATTTGGTGGTAATCTGTCATGGAACGATGGTGATACCTATCAAACTCGTGCACTTTATCCTGTCAGCCTGCAAGTGAAGCCTTCTCCTGAACTTGATTTGACGTACTTCATGCAACGCGACATCTATGGAGACAACCCGCTAACCGAGGAAGTCGAACCTATCATTCCTGCTGAGTTCACTGTACTCATCCACAACAAGGGTAAGGGTGAAGCTACGAACGTTCGCATGATGACTAAACAACCGAAGATTGTGGAGAACGAGAAGGGACTTGCCGTTGACTTTGCCATTGTAAGCAGTAGCTTGAATGGTGGAGAAAAGGCTATGGCTTTGGATTCACTGATTGCTACACAATTTGGCGATATACCTGCTGGAGGTAGCTCATATGCAACTTGGGATTTGACATGTACACTGCTTGGTCACTTCACAAGTTATGACGTAAGTGTAACACATGTTACCAGCTATGGCAACCCCGACCTCTCGTTACTCGACCAGGTAACCATCCACGAACTTATCCATAGCGTGAATGCACGTTTCGGCGAACAAAAGTATCGTGCTTGGGTTTGTAACGATGTGGAAGACGGACATGCTGAACCCGACCACATCTACTTCTCGAATGGAGAGGACGAAGACTTGAAGACGTTATCCTCAATTACCACTATAACAGCCCTTGGTGATTCGAAGTGGCGTGTAAGAGTAACCGTTCCTCAAAAGGAATGGTTCTATACAGCTGTTTCTGACCCAACAGGTGGTTCTTCCAAGATTCTCTCTATCAAGGACGAAAACACAGGTGAAGATATCGATCCCGAGAACTTCTGGACGACACAATGGACTATGCAGGACGGCTTCGACCCAGTTGCTGAAAACAAGCTTCACATTGTGGACTACGCCAGCGGTCCTAAGACCTTCAGCTACATCATTGAGTTTGAACCTACTCCCGATTTGCGTCTCGACGTGACAAGCATTGAGACTGTGCCTGATGAGAAGGATATTGCAGAGACTGTTATCGATCAGTTGACCGTTACATTTAACAAACCTATTGAGGTCACGACCTTCAATCGCGATGACATCGTGCTACGCTACGAAGGAGAAAAACAAAACACTGCCATACCTATCACTATGGTGGAGAACGACAGTATCTTCCGTCTGAACACCAGTGCTCTGAGCGAGAATGGATACTATATCCTGCAAGTTAAGACCGATAGTATCATGGATAAGGAAGGCTTCCTCGGCTTCAATGGCAAACAAGTGAAGTGGATGCTCTTCAAGGACGGATTGGTTCATTACAATGTATCTCCATGGCCTGAGGATGCAGGTACTATTCAAACCAGTACAGGTGCTTCGAGTGGTGACCAAGAATATGGTAACAACGTTACTATGACAGCAACTGCCAACGAAGGCTATAACTTCGACTACTGGGCATTAAATCCATCTGGCAATGGCGGAACTTCGGGCGTAAAGGGTAAACGGTTTGCAAAGGCTACGGGAGCTTCAATCAATGTAGACGAGTTGGAACGTATCAGCACCGACCCAAGCATTACCGTAGAACTGAACAAGACGTATAACCTTGTTGCCGTCTTCAAACCAAAGACCTATATGGTGAACGTCGTGATGCCAACAGCCGTTGGAGAAGTTAACATCGGTTCGGGTATCTATGAATACGGAACTGTGCTTAACCTGAAGGCAACTGCCAATGAAGGATATCGTATTATCGGATTCGTTGTAGACGAGGAAGAAATTGATGGAGATGAATATGACCACACGGTAACAGGAGATGCAACCATCGTTATTGACTACAAGGATCTGTCGCCTGTAAGTGTAATCCTTCAAGACACCAAGGACTACATACCAGAAGCCATTGAATTGGCTAACGTGAAGTTGCAACGTTCCTTCCGCAAGGGTTCGTGGAATACCATCTGTCTGCCTTGTGACGTAAACAATCCTGGGGAGGTATTCGGAACAGGAACAAAGGTTGCTCGCCTTACCAGTATGGAAGGTGAACTGATGCACTTCTCTCTGGTTAATCAGATGAAGGCTAATATCCCCTACCTCATCAAACCAGGTATTCTAATGTCGAATAGTCTTGTTGCAAATGGTGAAACCAAGACTTCGTTATTCGACATCCTTGGCACCAGCATTGAAGAGCCAGAAGGAGATCGTCCTATCGACACAATTGAGGAAGGCGTAAGCTTCATTGGTTCATATGTTGTAGAATCAGTTCCCAAGGATGCTGGTTACTACTACATCTCCAGCGATCTACTCTACTATGTAGATGCAAGTGCCAATGTTCCAACAGGTCGATTCCGCGGATACTTCCACGCCGACATTGAAGGTCTTGCTAAGCGAGTTGGAGTAAAGATTGAGGATGAGATTGAGACCATTATCGTTGATGTGGATGAGAACAGCAACATCAGCAACGCTATTTACAGCATTGATGGTAAACTTGTTCGCCCGGCTGGAACCTCTGCTAAGGAATTGAGAAATCTCCCGAAGGGTATCTACATCATGAACGGACATCGCGTTGTCATTAAATAATAGTTAACGACACGACGCATACTAACGCGAGAAGCTGTATCTTAGGGTGCAGCTTCTTGCAGTTATAAAGATACATACGTAAGCCTTTGAACGATGAACTTTAATAACTGACGTCGTTGTATTTAACATTTTCTGTTTAGAGTTTGGCGTTTGACGAATTATTTGTAATTTTGTGTACGGAAACATAATTAACAACAATAATGAAGCGTTTTATTACCCTATTCCTTATGCTCCTTGTTCTGTGTGGGAGCAAAGTTGGTGCAGAAGCACTGAAACAATTAACCAACCTGCCAACAGTCTATATCAACACTACCAACAAAACTGCTGTGACAAGTAAGAAAGACTTTGTCATGGCAACGTGGAAGGTTGTTGATGGCGACAAGACCGAAGTATTAACAGGCCTGAGAATTAGATGTCGTGGCAATTCCACCTATAGTTCGGCAGGAGCCACAAAGAAGGCTTATCGTCTGAAGTTCTCCAAGAAAGTTGCCTTGTTAGGCGAAGAAGGAGCCTCCGCACAGAATTGGGTACTGATGGCAAATCATTTCGACAAGACCTTGATGCGTAATGCACTCACCTCTTGTGTTATGGCCCGCTTCGTGGGAATGCCCTTTTGCCCTGGTGCACGCTTCGTCGATCTCGTGCTTAATGACACATACGTGGGAACTTACCAAATCACGGACCACCCCGATGCCACAGAAGGAAGACTTGATGTGGACACACCTGCCGAGTTGCAAGAGGGCGAGGAACCAAGTGAAGGATTCTTCCTGGAATCAGATGGATGGGAGGACCACAAGATTGTGACTACCAGCAGGAAGATGGTACCTATCCGAATCCATAAGCCCAAGGACGGGGAAATCACAGCACAACAAGAAGCCTATGTGAAGGCGTGGATAGACAGATTCGAAACCGCACTATATAGCAGCGACTTCCGCGATGAGAAGAAGGGCTACAGGGCATTAGTGGACTCCGTTTCCCTTGCCAACCTTTACATCTGCACAGAACTATGTGCCAACATCGACGGATTCTTTTCTACCTATCTTTATAAGAAGGCCAACGACCAGAAGCTATATTTCGGACCGCTCTGGGACTATGACATAGCATACGGCAATGACACACGCAAGGGCGACACCTCCCGATTGCTAATGGTAAACGACGCCTATGGAGCAGCCCGAGTATGGTTTGTCCGCATGTGGCGAGACCCCTGGTTCCGCCAACTCATCTTAAACCGTTGGAACGAACTAAAGGAGAAAGGAATAGAGCAACACTTACTCCATGCTGTCGATAGTATGGCAAATGTGCTTCAAGAATCGCAAGCCCTGAACTTCGAGAAATATGGCATCTCCACGCGAGTCTATAACGAACGCGTTTTGCATTCCACCTATCAGGAATACGTCGATGACTTGAAGAACTTCATTACCGCACACACGGCATTTCTCGACAATGAGTTCCAGACACGAGCCACTTCGGAAATCACGGATGTAACCGACTTCCAGCTCATATCCAATTATTACTACCGCATCAAGAGTGCAGGCGTTGGCACTCTCTTCGATGTTGAAGGCGAAGCCCTTTCTACGGGTTCGAAAGCATGTCTGTGGAGTCTCGACGAGAGCCGTCGAACTCAGCAATGGAGTATTCGCCGTGTGGGAGAATTCTATCAAATAATCAATCGTGCCAGCGGCCTTGCCCTGAACGAATCGTCCGAAACGCTGAAGACACAACTCGACCTTGTGGAACCCGAAGAGACCAGTGACGCACAGCTCTGGCAAATTGTTCTGGCAGACGAGGACAACGACTACTTCAACATTATAAATAAGGCCCACGTGCGAACTGCCAATGTCTCAGATGGATTGTCGGATAATGGCACACCCCTCATTGCGTGGGAAAGCAACGAGAAGAATCAAACCAGCCAGAACCGACAATGGTTCTTGATGCCAGATGAGATTAATTCCGACAGCATTATCCTTGAAGGCGACATCACCCTCATGCTTTCCGACAGCATTGCAGCCTATCGCGAACGCATCGGCAAAGAGACTCCCGGAACCGAGATGGGTCAGGTGAGCCAGAGCAGCATCGACGCCCTGCTTGCCATCATCTCAGAAGCAGAGGGTGTGATTAATGCCAACAAGCTGAACATGAATCTCGCCCACACCTATGTATACTATATGCAGCGTGCTTGGCAAGCTGTGGAGAAGAGTCGCGTAACAGTTGACTACAACGCAGAGGGCAATTATCGTCTCTTCTGGACAGAAGTGGGTAAGGACATCACGACATCGGCTCCTGCCATAGAGAAAAACGACGACTCGCCTTGGGGATACTATGCCTATAACATCGACGCGGGTACTTACGAACGATTCACCACATATGACAACAAGGGTAAATGCGGTTCTGCCGCAGAGCGAGGCAATGCCTGGTATCGTGCCAACGAGTATTGCTTTGTCTCCTCGACAGGTCACTTCCATCCTTGCACCACAGGTGTCACCATCAAGGACTCCTCCCCTGCCATCGTCTTTACTGCACCCGAGGATGGCATCTACTTTGCTACCATCACCGTACGCCGAAATGTGGCTAACACAGATAATACGCTTTACCTGCGAAGTCGTTATTTGCCTCAGGGTGTGATGCAGTGTCCGAAGGAAGACTTCCTCTTTGCCAAGGCCTATGGAACGCCAAGTGTGGATGGAGGCAACGGACAAGTGCCGCAGACCTTAGACTTCTTTATCCGACTCCCGAAGGGCGACCGATTCACCTTGGAAACAGAGGCTTACACATCGGGTAATGATGCCAGTGGACGAACCATTATTACCGACCTCAGCGTAACTCGGGGACACACGGCAGAGCAACCTTATACCGAAGAGGAAGCACAGGCATTCCCTCGCTATTACGATGCTTTGTACGACGGCATAGAGTCGATAGAGAATGGCAAAGCTGGCATTCACAATGGTTCTCAGCTCTATGACCTGCAAGGACGACGCGTAATCAAAGCTTCGACGAAAGGCATATACATTCGCGACGGGAAAAAGATTGTAGTGAAATAAGGCTTAGGTTCGAGGCGACTCGAATATAGGTACGATGCTCCTCGAACATAGGTTCGATGCAATAAGGCCTTAGGTCTTAACTCAGAAGCCCTCAGGGCTTAATGCGGAAGCCCTTAGGGTTTACAACACCCGAATATAAGTTCATCGGCTAAAGGAAAAGGAACCTTTAGCCGATGATTGTATTATCTTGAATTGGGGATTGTACAACCTTGTGCCGGAGATTGTACAATCTGGGAACGACGTAATATTATACCATTACTTCTGGATCTGCTTGCGAATCTTTCCGTCAGCACCAACCTTGACAACTATGCCTCGATATGAGGCGTCGACGGGTTGCCCCAGAAGGTTGTAGGACTTACTACTCCGCAATCTTCCATTCCCTACTTCCTGCTCTATATCGCCGATGGCGTCTTCCCCACCCTTTGTCGGAACGGGAGTGAGCCGCCAATTGCGGTGTCCCGCCGATACGCTATTGCCATATTCATAATGCCCCACCTGCGTGCCAGCACTATATGCCTCGCGATTCAGGTCGAAGGCCTTCACGCCATCCGTCATAATGCGACAGAAGTAAGGGTCAAGGGCAACAACATCTATACTACTGGCTTGCGAGGCTTTATCCACGAGACGCATGGCGTAAGACGAACCACCGTCGTTGATATATCGCCCTTCTGCGTTCTGCAGGACAAGTTTTCCACCTTCCTGACGCAACATCCACACCTGATTATCGCCCAAGTCTAACGACTCTATCGTGAGACTTCCACTGGCATTAGCCGTAAGTGCCACCTCGGGATTATACTGAGGCTGAATGAGATAGGCCTGATCCACCTGCACCTCCTCATCTATCTCCGTGGCATCACTAATAGGAATCACCAGGGTGACAATGCTCTGCCCAGGCATCTCGAAAGCAAGTGTTCCGTCTTCCTCCTGCTTTACCATGCTAACCATCTTCAGGTTCTCACTTTCTGTGGTTCTCCATGCACGGATGGTGCGAGAAGCGGGAGTGGCAAAGAGCAATTTGGCACGATGCACTACAGGCATAGTCTGTTCGTTAATTGCGACTAGGATGAGGGAGTCGACAGCAGGGTTGATAGCTGCCAGAGTAGTGCCTTTGTGACTCGTTACATACCGATATCCGACAGGGATGAAGCGGGTAAGTTGCTGATGGACATAATAGCTCCTCACCTTCTGATAAGTTTGCTGAGAAAAGCTTCCCCTCACGGTACACCACTGGTCCCCGTTCTCCTCCACATATTGCCAATCAATCCATGCCTCAGGCATAATATATCGGATATCATCGATAGCCCTTTGCATGAGGCTCAGATTGCCTCCTATGCCACTTCCTCCACTACCCGTTTCACTCATCCAAAGCATCTTCTTGGCATTACGTGCCAGAACGCCAACCTGCGAACGGTCTTTCGTCGAGGCGGAATAGGTATGTGCATTCCATTGTCCTACCAAATCCATGACACCTGCATCCTGATAGGCCCTGAATCCGCCTACTGACGTGCCGGTATTCGTTTCGTCACTTGCAGAAATGACGGTAGGCAGACCCGACTCCTTGAGAATAGGTGCCAAGACTCGCAGGAAAGCAATCTGCGACGCATAGTCGAAGTGGCATCCCTCCTGCACCCCACTTGCATACCAATAGCTGGTATTGGGTTCGTTGAAGGGTTCGAGTGTCTTGAAGACGATGCCATATTCATCGTAATAATGTTTGCATACATCCACCAGATAGTGGGCAAACTCCTCGTAATACTCTGGCTTCAGATCGTCCTTACCCCCATCAGCGTTTCCTGCAACGCATCCGCTATAGGTCATGTAGTAGGGAGCAGAGTTGCTGAAAGCCTCGAATATGGCGTCAGGTCGCTTTTCGCGTATCTTCAGCATTATCTTCCTTTGTGCGGCATCCCTGTCCCAATGATAGGTGTCGTCAGAAGAATCCTTGAAACCTTCCATCTCTGCACGCAATCCCTTGCCACTGCCCATGTGATGGGGTGTGCAATTACGATTCTGCGGGTCGTCGCCTCCGCCTATGTTATAGCGGAAGATGTTGTAGTTGAGTCCTGTCGGCGATACAAGCCAGTCGATGATTTGGTCTATCTTCTTATCATCCCACTTTCCACACATGTTTGCCCACCAGCAAAGGGAGACGCCCCATCCTTCGTTGGTCTGCAGACGGGAGGCAGTGTTGACAAAGTACTTAAGTGTGTCAACGGGAGGTTCCTCGTCTTTCGACTTTGCAAGGCGCCACAAGTGCAGGGCCTTCGAACCATCCTTGTCGGCATAGACGTGGCTTCCACTCGTCGTGTTATCAGTACCCAGATATTTACTATTTGCCTTGCAGTGGAACTTCACATATTCGCCAGAGGTCTCAAGGGTGAAGTGTGCATTATCCGTCGTTGCATCAGCAAGGAAAGTCGTATTCCAACTTCCGTCGAGGGTCAGATACAAGTGTCCCTCGCCATTGGGATAGGCTATAAGTAATGTACCATCGTCGTTCGGCATCAGCTCGAGTTCTTTCACTTGTGCCGATGTCTTATCGAAGATGGAACCCCTGTCTCCACTGGCATCTTTGCCAAGGAACAATCCGCTTGAGTGCATGATATAGGTGTTGCCCTCCTGGGCGAACAGCGCCGCAGGAAGCAACGACAGGTACAGGGCCAGGAGGCCAAGGAGGAGTCGTCTCATAGTGTGTATTGTATTATGCTTAAAGCAGTTTCTGCTCGAGGTGTTTCAGCATGTCCACCGTCATGGCATCAAGGTCGTAGTCGGGTTTCCAATCCCACTCGTTCCTTGCACATGAGTCATCCATCTTATTAGGCCACGAGTCGGCAATGGACTGGCGCAAGGGATCGACATCGTATTCCATTTCGAACTCGGGCTTATATTTGCGTATGGCTTGGAAGATGGTATCGGGGTCGAAGCTCATCGAAGCCACATTGAAGCCATTGTGATGTACCAGACGCGAAGCATCGGCTTCCATGATGCTAACGGCAGCTTTCAGGGCATCGGGCATATACATCATATCCATCAGGGTTCCTTTGGCAATGGGGCAAACAAACTTCTCCCCTTTGACGGCACTATAATAGATGTCGACGGCATAGTCCGTTGTGCCTCCACCTGGGAGGGTCTTCCATGAGATGAGTCCCGGGAAGCGAACGGAACGTGTATCGACGCCATACTTCAAATGATAGTAGTCGCTAAGGAGTTCCGTCGTTACCTTGGAGATGCCATAGATAGTACGCGGACGCTGTATGGTGTCCTGCGGAGTCATGTCGTGAGGCGTATCGGCACCAAACGAACCTATCGAACTTGGTGTAAATACGGCACAATGGTGTTCGCGAGCCACCTCAAGCACTTTCCACAATCCGTCGATGCCAATCTTCCATGCCAGGCGAGGACGCGACTCTGCAACCACACTCAGCAGTGCTGCCAGATTGTAGATGGTATCTATCTGATACTCCTTCACCACGTCGGCAATGTGTTGCCCATCCATAACGTCGGCAATAGCGGCAGGACCGCCTTCAAGTAGGTCGGCCTTAGGTTCTGCACCCACAATATAGCCTGCAACAACATGGCTTCCACCATAACTTTCTCTCAACACGCGAGTTAGCTCCGAACCGATCTGACCCGTCGAACCAATTACCAGAATGTTTTTCATCGTATAATTAGAATTAATCTTGTTTTAACAGGACAAAAATAGTAAATAATTACCATTTACCATTTACCATTTACCATTTATTTTGTAAATTTGTATGCCTAAACCCAACATTTGACATTAAACATTATACATTTACCATTTACCATTTGACATTTATCTAACCTAACCTTTAATAATATGTACGGAAAAATGCAAGACCATCTTCGCCAGACCTTGACGGAGATTCGTGAGGCAGGACTCTACAAGGAGGAACGCCTCATCGAAACGCCCCAGCGGGCTGCCATCGAAGTAAAAGGACAAACGGTGCTGAACTTCTGCGCCAACAACTATCTGGGTCTCTCCGACCATCCTCGCCTTATCGAGGCAAGTAAGAAGATGATGGACGAACGAGGCTTCGGCATGTCGAGTGTACGCTTCATTTGTGGCACACAGGACATACACAAACAACTGGAAGCAGCCATATCGGAGTATTTCCACACCGACGACACCATCCTCTATGCCGCATGCTTCGATGCCAACGGAGGTGTGTTCGAACCCCTACTTACGGAGGAGGATGCCATCATCAGCGATGCCCTGAACCATGCCTCCATCATCGACGGCGTACGCCTCTGCAAGGCAAAGCGTTATCGCTATGCCAACGCCGACATGGCAGAACTGGAGAAGTGTCTGCAGGAGGCTCAGGCCCAGCGTTTCCGCATCATCGTCACCGATGGTGTGTTCTCGATGGATGGCAATGTAGCACCCGTTGACAAGATTTGTGACTTAGCCGAGAAGTACGATGCCCTGGTAATGGTGGATGAGAGCCATTCCGCTGGTGTTGTCGGAAAGACGGGTCACGGCGTCAGCGAATTCTTCCAGACCTACGGAAGGGTGGACATCTACACCGGCACGTTAGGCAAAGCCTTTGGAGGTGCCTTGGGAGGCTTTACCACAGGTCGCAAGGAGATTATCGACCTCCTGCGCCAGCGTTCTCGTCCCTACCTCTTCTCCAACTCCCTCGCCCCCTGCATCATCGGTGCCTCCCTCGAGGTATTCAAGATGCTGAAGGAGAGCAACGAACTCCACGATAAGTTGGTGGAGAATGTCAATTACTTCCGCGACAAGATGATGGCAGCAGGATTCGACATCAAACCCACGCAGAGTGCCATCTGTGCCGTCATGCTTTACGACGCCAAGTTGTCACAGGTGTTTGCTGCGAAGATGCAGGAGGAAGGCATCTATGTCACCGGTTTCTACTATCCCGTAGTTCCGAAGGGACAGGCCCGCATCCGCGTCCAGCTCTCCGCGGGACATCGTCGGGAGCACCTCGACAAATGCATCGAAGCCTTCATCAAAGTTGGCAAGGAGCTGGGGGTTTTGGGGAAATGAAAGAATGGATAATGGACAATGGACGTTAATTAGTGAGAAGGGGCATGGGGCATGGGGCAGGACTTAAGACTTTAGACCTTTCTTGCTCCAACTTCGCTACCCAAGCGTCACAAGTGCCGAGCGGACCTTAGACCTTAACAAAAATAGGCTTGGAATCCCAAGCCTATTTTGTTAACCACTCAATATACTTCATATAGATAAGTTGCGTCGAGGTCTGCATGGTTCCCACGGCTTCGGCGTGAGCCTCCACCGACCTCTGGTATGCCTCGGTGGCACATAGCTTCATGCCGAAACGCAGGTCGTCGTCGGTAAGGAACTTATAGGCTATGTTCAGGGTGATGGTAGGCAGGTTCTCACTCAGGTAAGGCAGCATTAGGTCTATGATTTTGCGATACTCCTCCTCGCCCCATTTGTATTCCTCGCTCTCCTGTATGCACTGCAGTGCGGCGTCCAGTCTTGCCAGCTTGTAATAGGCATTAAAGCGTTCCACGTATTCGGGAGGACAGTTAGGGTCGGGCTGTATCGGCAGCAGCTGACTGCCCTTGTCCATCTCCTCGGCTTGCCAGTGCAGCAGTTCCTCTATGATGGCGTCCAGCCGTGTCTGGGTCTGTGTCAGATGTGCCAGGTAGAACTTCCCCTTCGTCGTCTTGTACATGTCGGTGAGTTGTCGCAGTTCCTCGGCGGTGACATATCGTCCGTAGGTGGGCTTCAGCACGTGTTCCACCATGTCCGTCATAAACTGCTGTCGGATATACACATCCACGAGTTCGTCCGTCGTAAACCCTCTCTTATTGACAAGCATCTTGTCGGTGACCTCTGTCAGTCCTTTCCGCAGGGGTTCCACTGGCACGGTGCATGCGTTGCGGTTACTCTTCACATATCGTGTGAGGGCCTTCAGGTAGGCATCGTTCTGGCCTTGCACTCCCATCACGAGGAGGGTGCAGACGAGGGTGAGAATCATTTTTATCCGTTTCATGGGGGTAAAGGTACAAAGAAATTAAAAACGAAAAATGAAAATTTGAAAATTAATTCATATCTTTGCAAAGTTTAACAAACATACGACCTGCTATGACTAACGACCCCATCTATCGCCGCTGTGGAAGGAGTGGAGTTCTCCTGCCCAAGATTTCGCTTGGCTTTTGGCACAACTTCGGAGCCAACGATCCCTACGAACGTTCCCGCGAGATCACGAGATATGCCTTCGAACACGGTATCGTACATTTCGACCTTGCCAACAACTACGGACCTCCCTACGGCAGTGCTGAGGAGACGATGGGCCGACTCATCGACGATGACTTCCGTCCCCACCGCGACGAACTCTTCATCGCCACCAAGGCGGGTTACGACATGTGGCCCGGTCCGTATGGCAACTGGGGTTCGCGGAAGTATCTCATGGCAAGCCTCGACCAGTCGTTGCGTCGCATGCACCTCGACTATGTCGACCTCTTCTATAGCCATCGCTACGACCCCGAGACACCTCTCGAGGAGACGCTGCAGGCCCTTGTCGATGTAGTCCGTCAGGGCAAGGCTCTCTATGTCGGCATATCCCGCTGGCCTCTCCCTGCCCTGCAGTTTGCCTACGACTATCTGCTTCAGCGCGACGTACCCCTCCTCATCTATCAGGGCCGACTCAATCTCCTCGACCGTGCGCCGCAGGACGAGGGCATCCTCGACTTCTGCCACCAGCAGGGTGTCGGTTTCATCTCCTTCTCGCCTCTGGCGCAGGGACTGCTCACCGACCGCTATCTCCATGGCATCCCCGAGGGTTCTCGCATGACGCAGGGTCGTTTCCTCAAGCCCGACGTACTCACCCCCGAACTCCTCGAACGCCTCCGCGAACTCAATCGCCAGGCATCTCTCCGCAACGAGACTCTTGCCCAGATGGCACTCTCGTGGATTCTCGAGCAGCAGGGTGTCACCAGCGTCCTCGTCGGTGCCAGCAGCACCCAACAGCTCGCCCAGAACCTCTCCGCCCTCAAGTTATAAAAACACAAAAGAATCCATAATTCATCGCTCGGCATTCGTGAATCAATGACTAAATAGTCAAATAGTCAAATAAATCGTAAATCGGACTCCGAGCTTGCTCGCCTGAGCACCAACGGAGCGCAAGAAATCGTAAATGGTAAATGGTAAATCGTAAATGGTAAATGGTAAATGGTAAATGGTAAATGGTAAATGGTAAATGGTAAATGGTAAATGAATTGTCCATTCTTGCTCCGCGTTGCTACGCAAGCGTCTCCTGACGTCGCCGAGCGGTCCATTATCCATTGTCCATTGTCCATTATCCATTCTTGCTCCGTTGCTCTACGCAAGCGAGCAAAGCTCGAGCGGTCCATTGTCCATTAACTCCCCCTCTCCCCTGTCTCGTACCGTGAAACATCTCGCCTATCATTCTTTATTCTTCTTTCTCGCCCCAGCAAGCTACGCAAGTGTAGCTGCTGCGCCGATGCCGAACCCTCATTCTTCGGGCGTTTCTTCGCCCGCGCAACCCAACATCATCCTATTCCTCGTCGATGACATGGGGTGGCAGGAGACCTCCGTACCCTTCTGGGACAGTCCCACGCCCCTCAACCAGCGCTATCGCACACCGAACATGGAACGCATGGCACGCCTCGGCGTACGCTTCACCAATGCCTATGCCTGTGCCGTCTCCTCCCCCTCGCGCTGTTCCCTCCTCTCCGGCATGAATGCGGCACGCCATCGTGTCACCAACTGGACGCTCCACTACAACCAGTCCACCGACGAACCCTCCTCCTCTCTCCTCCTGCCCACCTGGCACTACAACGGCATACAGCCAGAGGACGCCTCGCCCCACGATCTCGTCAACGCCACTCGCGTCACTCCCCTGCCGCAGGTTCTCAAGGACCACGGCTACTACACCATCCACTGCGGCAAGGCACATTTTGCTGCCGAACAGACGGCGGGTGCCGATCCCCTTCGCCTCGGGTTCTGCGTCAACATTGCGGGGGGAGCCAACGGGGCGCCAGCCAGTTACCTTGCCGAGAACGAATACGGCAGTGGTCCCTTCCATGTCACGGGACTCGAGCGCTACTACGGCAGTGGCACCTTCCTCACCGAGGCACTCACCCTCGAAGCCATCAGGCAGATGCAGCAGGCGGTGTCGCGGCGCCAGCCCTTCTTCCTCTATCTCTCCCACTATGCCATCCACATTCCCTACGATGCCGACTCGCGTTTCACCCCCAACTACCGCGATGCCTCGGGTCGCGGTGTCATCGACCCCATGCTGGGAGTGCCTCTCGACGAACAGGAGATCAATCATGCGGCACTTGTCGAAGGCATGGACAAGAGTCTTGGCGACGTCCTCGACTATCTCCAGCTCCATCCCGATGTGGCACGCAACACCATCCTCCTCTTCATGTCCGACAATGGCGGACAGAGTGTCGATTTCCGTCAGGGACGCAAGAACCTCGACCAGAACTACCCTGCCCGGGCTGGCAAGGGTTCGGCTCTCGAGGGTGGCATCCACGAACCCATGATGGTTCTCTGGCCCGGAGTCACCCGTGGGGGCCGTGTCAACGCCAACCGCGTCATCATCGAGGACTTCTACCCCACACTCCTTTCCATGGCAGGCATTCGCCACTACAGCACGGTGCAGCCCATCGACGGGGTCGACTTCACCCCACTCCTCCTCCATCCCCGTCGTCATCACTCTCGCACCCTCCTTTTCCATTTCCCCAATGTCTGGGTTCGGGGCTATGAGGAAGCCGACGGCTTCGGGGCATATTCCGCGTTGCTCCGTGGCGACTACCACCTCATCTATTTCTGGGAGAGTCGTCATTTCCGTCTCTACAATCGTCGTCGCGACATTGCCGAGACCCACGACCTTTCGGAGACCCATCCGCGTCTCCTGCGCCGCATGGCGCAACAGCTCACCGACTCCCTCCTGGCGATGCAGGCGCAGCGCCCGAGCGATCTCACGGGCTCGCCCGTACCTTGGCCCATAGAAGCCCTTACCAATAAAAATCGGAAAAAATAGGAAGATGATCACTTACGCCACCAGCGTAATGAGTTCCCAAATAAGTGCGACGTGGATACCAAGTATCATCATTCATCATGCGCTTCATCCACGGCTGAACATACAGTTGGGCATTGCAACCTGTTCCTGTATATAGCGATTCGCTAACAAAGATATGGTCTATCCATCCCCAATTACCCTTATACCTATAAGTTCCTCTTGTAGGACGCCGACCATCTGGGGTCAATGCCTTAATAGTCATAATATTTCTCAAAGGCTTTAGTGATTTGTCTCGAAGTGAAGCATTAAAATCACCCATGACCAACAAACGGCACTGAGGTATGTTTAACTGTAATGAATCAATGAGTGAAACCAAAGTACCAATCGCTAATTTCCTGTTTTTACTATTTTCTCTACTATCTCCAGCACGACTTGGCAGATGACAAACCACTACATGTAAAGTCTCGCCATTCATCACCCCCCCCCAAACATGCAACAAGTCTCGAGTGGGCCGTAGTCCATAATCTAATGAAGGAATCTTTATACTTTCACATCCAACCAAACGAAACATCTGTGGAAGATACATCAAAGCAACGTCTACGCCACGCTGATCAGGACTGTCTGTCATCACATAATCATAACCCATTGCACGCAAAGAACCCATCTTTGTCAATGAAATCATGACACTATCGTTTTCAACTTCAGCCAAGCCAATCAAAGCTGGAGGCATATCACCACCAACTCCCATAATCACCCTACCAACATCTTCCACTTTGCGCCAATAACGCCCCCATGTCCACTGTCGCTCACTCTCGGGTAAAAACTCCTCGTCCTGCTTCAACGTATCATCTTTGCAATCGAAAAAATTCTCCACATTCCACATCATTATTCGATATCTCGATTGCCCAGTAACGTTCAGCGTTAAACACAGCACAAAAGATATTAATAAACCTCGCATCTCGCCTTAACAAAATAATAATTGTATTATTAAATGTCAAAGTTAGAAATTTCATAATAAAAATCCATAAAACGAGGAGTTTTTCTAAAAATAATTGTATTTTTGCGCTTAATGGCAACCATTAAAACCTGGTTAACTGATTTTCGTGACGTTCTAAGCCCACGTTTCTGTGCAACTTGTGGTGAGAAGTTAAACACGACAGAACAAAAAATCTGTGGTGCATGTCTCATACGCTTACCCTATTTATCGAAAAAAGATTTTTTGGACAACGAAGTTAGTCGACTCTTTTGGGCAAAGATTCCCATTGAACGCGGTCATAGTTACATATATTATCATAAGGAAGGCCTAACCCACGAGCTATTCATGAAAATGAAATATGGCCATCGTCCCGACTTATGTCGATGGATTGGTTTAATGATGGCTCGCGATCTCATCCCACGACATTTTTTTGAAGGTATTGAAGCCATTGTTCCCGTTCCTCTACATTGGCTTCGACTAATAGAACGTGGTTATAATCAAAGTTACCACATCTCAAAAGGGCTTTCTGAAGTATCGGGCATACCTGTTTTAAACTCTTGTGTTAAACGAATCAGAAATAATGAGACACAAACCCACAAAACTGCAACTGAACGAATAAATAATGTTAAAGACGTATTTCAAGCACGTTCCTGTATTCCTGCTCACCATATTCTTCTTGTAGACGATGTTACTACTACGGGAGCAACGTTGTATTCCCTTGCTCAAAGCATTCTGAAAGAGAATCGTGATATGGTTTTTAGTGTTCTAACCGTGGGGAAAGCAGCGGATTGAGACACTTTCATCTTATATTTGCTTATGTTCTCGACTTTCACCACTCTAACCTGCGGTTGAAGATAGGAGGCGTCTCGACACAATAAATATAAAATTTCATCTTATATTTGCTTATGTTCTCGACTTTCACCACTCTAACCTGCGGTTGAAGATAGGAGGCGTCTCGACATAATAAATATAAAATTTCATCTTATATTTGCTTATGTTCTCGACTTTCACTATCTTTGACCCCCGTGATTATGAAAGATTTTCAGTTTGAAATCTGCGCCAACGGCGTGGAGAGCTGTATCGCAGCACAGGAGGGCGGCGCCGATCGCGTGGAGCTGTGCGCCGCAATTCCCGAAGGGGGTACGACGCCCTCGTACGGCGAGATAAAAACGGCTCGGAGCCTGTTGACACAAACTCGGCTGCACGTGATCATAAGACCCAGAGGGGGGAACTTCGTGTATTCTCCCTTGGAGGCGAAACGGATGGTGGAGGACATTGCAGCATGCCGACAGCTGGGAGCCGACGGCGTGGTGTGGGGTTGCCTCACCCGGGAGGGGGACGTGGACATGGCGCTGTGCCGGGAACTGATGGATGCCTCGAGGGGCATGGCAGTGACGTTCCACAGGGCATTCGACAGGACGCGTGACCCAGAGGCGGCAATGGAGGACATCATTGCCCTGGGATGCCAACGCATTCTGACCTCGGGACACGAATCGAAAGCGGCACAGGGTACCGACCTGCTGAGACGGCTGCACGAAAAGGCTCGGGGGAGGATTGCCCTGATGGCTGGCAGCGGGGTGAACGAGGAGAACATCGTTGCCATTCACAAGGCGACGGGGATCAGCGAATTCCACTTCTCGGCAAGAGTGCCTACGGGATACGACGACCCGGAGTTCGGACAGAGGATGGTGACGAGTGGGGAGAGAGTGAGGAGGACGATTGGACGATTGGACAATGGATAATGGACCGCTCGAGCTCTGCTCGCTTGCGTAGCTTGCCGAGCGATGAATTCTTGCTCCGTTGCTCTACGCAAGCGTCACAAGTGCCGAGCGGTGAATTATGAATTCTTTTCTCGCTCTAAAGCGTCACCCTTTGGGATGACGAGCGAGAAAAATAAAAGATAATAGTTTTTGCTTGCAATGAAACGAAAGATGAGAAGGGTTTGGCAAAGGTCGATGACACTGATGGGTGTGTTGCTCCTTGCCTCTGGCGTGTGCCAGAGAGCTGCCGCACAGGACATAAAGAAAGCGTTTAACGAAAAGAAGGAAATCGTTGGAAACCAGTATGCTAAGGAAATAAAGAAAATTGCCGACCCACGAGAGAGGGAGGCAATGGAGTTCCTGTTTGCCTATATGCCGATTGCCGACATCACGGACTATTCGACGGAGTTCCACCTGAGGAACGTGAGGGAGAGTTTCCGTGCCAAAGAGGAGATGGCGTGGGGCAAGAAAGTGCCTGACTTGCTGTTCCGACACTTCGTGCTGCCCGTTCGCGTCAACAACGAGGCGCTGGACTCGTCGCGTACCGTCTTCTACCGAGAACTGAAGGAGAGGGTGAAGGGGTTGTCGATGAAGGACGCCATACTGGAGGTGAACCACTGGTGCCACGAGAGGGTGACATACGCCCCGAGCGACGGCAGGACACTGTCGCCTCTGGCTTGCATCAAGAACGCCCTGGGACGATGCGGAGAGGAATCGACATTCACCGTGTCGGCACTGAGATCGGTGGGCATACCGGCACGACAGGTATATACACCCCGATGGGCTCATACGGACGATAACCATGCATGGGTGGAGGCATGGGCCGACGGGGAGTGGTACTTCCTGGGGGCTTGCGAACCCGAACCGGTGCTGAACCTGGGGTGGTTCAACGAACCTGCGTCACGTGCCATGCTGATGCATACCAGAGCCTTCGGCGACTACAGGGGACCGGAGGAGGTGATGCTGAGGACGTCGTGCTTCACCGAAATCAACCTTATCGACAACTACGGGAGCAGCGCCAGACTGGACTTCAGGGTGGTGGACGAACAGGGGAATCCCGTGCCAGACGCAAGGGTGGACTTCAAAATTTATAACTACGCCGAGTTCTATACCGCCGTCACGAAATATACCGACGAAGAGGGTCGCACCTTCCTCACTGCAGGAAAGGGCGACATGCTGGTGTGGGCTTCGAAAGAGGGGAAGTTTGGATACGTTAAGGCGACGTTCGGACAAGAGTCCGAAATTCAAAATGAAAAAGAGCCTGATTTAATTCAAAATTCAAAATCGAAAATTCAAAATGAAAAAGACCCCAATCGTGAAAATGAGATAACGATTCGTCTCAACTATAATCTAGCATCTATCCGCTCGGCCTACAAGGACGCTTTCATAGCGAAGCGGAGAAAGAACTATCAACCCGAGGAACTCGAGGAACTCGATATCGTGCCGCCACCATCACGGGTGCTGATACCGGAAGTGGGGGAAACGCTGAAGAAGGAGAACCAGCGACGGATGGAATACGAGGACTCGATAAGGAGGGCATACGAGGCGACGTTTTATGGGAAGGGGCAAGGGGCAAGGGGCAAGGAGCAAGGAGCAAGGGACAAGGAGCAAGGGACCGCCGTAACTCCAGAGCAGGAAAGGTTCCTTGTGACGGCACGAGGAAATTGGAGGGTGATAAAGGAGTTTATGGAGAGGCACAGCGACCAGAAGGAAAGGGTGGAGACACTGCTTGCCTCCCTCTCCGACAAAGACCTGAGGGACATGCCGATGAAGATTCTGGAGGATAACCTGACGGCAGAGAGCGACCAGCTGTGTCCCCGCGTGGAGAACGAAATGATACTGCACCCCTTCAAACACCTGCTGCAGGACGCCTTCAGCAAAAAGGAGAAGAAGAAGATGAGGGAGAACCCTCAACTGCTGGTGGACTGGGTGAAGAAGAACATCAGACTGAATCCCGACACTCGTGCCTTGAGAATAGCACAGACTCCCGTCGGCGTGTGGAACTCGAGGGTGACAGACACAAGGAGCCGCGACATCTTCTTCGTGGACCTGGCTCGCTCCTTAGGCATAGAGGCAAGGAAAGATGTGGTGACGGGGAAAGTGCAGTACATGGGGCTAAAGCCCAAAATTCAAAATTCAAAATTCTTGCTCCGCGATGCTACGCAAGCGTCTACTGACGTCGCCGAGCGTAAAATTCAAAATGAGAAGGGAGAACCCAATCGTGAAATTGAGAAATCGTCAATGGTAAATGGTAATTGGATAGATGTTGACTTTGAGGCGAAGGAGCAGACGGCAGCGGCGCAGGGAAAACTGGTGCTGACATTCGAACCGACAAAGTACCTCGACGACCCGAAATACTATAGCCAGTTTACCATCACACGCATCACCCCAGAGGGAGGAACGAGTCTGCTGAACTTCGAGGAAGGACAGCTGGACATGGGAGGTGGCACCAGCTGGAGCAACACCTTCCGCGACGGCACGATGCTGGATGCCGGCACCTACCTCCTCACTACCGGTACACGCCTTGCCAACGGCAATGTGCTGGCGACAAACCGACTGTTTACCATCGAAGGAGGGGAAACCACTACCCTGCCCCTCGTCATCCGCGAGAGTGGCGACAAGGCAAGTATCATCGGTTCGTTTAACTCGGAAAGCAGGTTCACCGTCATCGGCGGTTCGCCACTCCCCCAGTCGGTGGTGTCACAGACAGGTCGGGGATTCTTTGCCGTAGGCATCGTCGGCATGGGGCAAGAACCTACAAACCACGCCCTGCGAGACATCTGCAAGGTGAAGGAGGACTTCGACGCATGGGGCCGTCCGCTAATCCTGCTCTTCGAAAGTGAGGAAGAGGCACGGAAATTTAAGCCGGAGGACTATGGCACACTACCCAAAAACACTATCCTTGGTATCGACAACGACGGGGCAATAAAGAAACACATCATTGCAAGTATGCGTCTGCAGAACGAACAACTGCCTATCTTCATCATTGCCGATACCTTCAACCTCGTCGTGTTCTGTTCTCAAGGCTACACCATCGGGTTGGGAGAACAAATGCAGGGGACGGTGAAGCAACTGTAATGAAGAATGGACAATGGACCGCTCGGCGACGTCAGGAGACGCTTGCGTAGCAACGCAGAGCAAGAATGGACCGCTCGGCCTTTAGGACGCTTGCGTAGAGCAACGGAGCAAGAATGGATAATGGACAATGGACAATGGATAATAGATAATAGATAATAGTTAATAGTTTTTTGCTCCGACAAGCGTCACTGCTGTCGGGCAAAAATGAGGAGGGAAAATAAAAAGAAGCAGGAGCCTCGTTGTCTCCTGCTTCTTCTTTACTAATCTCTATGCAATAATCCTAAAACCCAAAACCTAAAACCCTTGAGACATTGTCTCGAGCCTGCTCACACTCGGCATTCTGAGAAAGAGTTCTCGACTGCTCTCGCTTAATCGCAGCCTTAACCCTTCACCCTTAATCTCTATTCCCCCTTCAGCTCTGGCCATCCGTCGGGAGTCCAGGAGATGGGGTGTTGGATGAGGAAGGCAGCACCGTTCTGTGTGGCGCTATATCCATGGCAGATGAAGATGTCCTCGCCATCGAAGGTGTAGGCAGCACTGTGGCCCGTTGCCTCCCACTCCTTCTTGTCACCCTCCAGGAACAGCGTACCGCCACCTGCCGCCAAGTCCTTACCTGCACGATCGAGATAGGGACCTTCCACCGACTTGCTGCGTCCTACTGCCACACGATAGTTGCTCCTGGCACCACGACAGCAATAGTCCCACGATACGAAGAGGTAGTAATAGCCCTCGTGTTTGAAGATGAACGGTGCCTCAATGGCATTCGTGCCAGCAAAACGCGAGGTGGGATTAGGTTCTGATGGTTTGTAGTTGGGATCGAAGCGACGCGCCACGGTACGAGGTTTCTCCCCTTTGGCAATGTGCATGGTGGAGTCGAGGCGAGCCAGTTGGATGCCGTCCCAGAAAGAGCCCCATACAAGCCAGGGAGTGTCGTTGTCGTCGATAACGAAGTTGGGGTCGATGGCGTTCCAGTTGTCTCCCGTGAACTTTCCGTCCTCGCCTCGTTTCCTTTCGTGGGATGTCACGATACAACCCTCGTCCTTCCACATATTCGAACGAAGCGAACGGGAGCTAAGCAGACCTATTGCCGACCCATTCTTGCCGAAAGTGGAACAGCTGTATGCCATCCACCATCTTCCGTGCCATTGGATGACATCGGGAGCCCACACATGACTCGAGAAACCCGGCACCGAGTCGGTGGTCCATCCGGGGATAACTGTCATCACGGGTTGGGGCAGCACCGTCCATGTCTTGCGGTCCTTCGAAGTCATCTGCTGGATACCCATACCAGTGGCAAAGATGTAGTATGTGTCACCATCCTTCGCCATCACCGGATCGTGAACCATAGGAGTCTCGGTGGTGTATGCCTCGCGCTGAAAACCGCGGCGAGGTCCCTGTGCAGCACATGTCAGACATATCGTCCCCAGTGCTAATGTGATAAGCAACTTGCGTGTCATGTTTTATTCGTTTTTAATGGTTGGGTTACATCGTTTCTACCATATGCTGCGACTCATCTCCATCAGTTCTCTGTCGTGGTGTTGCCGTGGTTCGCATTTGTTGTCGAGAATCATCGTCACACCAGTCTCTGCATTATAGGGTTCCCACTTGGGCAGTCCCTTCACATTCGGATTTCCCGTCTTGATAAAAGCCAGCCAGATGTTGCTGATGAGTTCCTCGAACTTGTATGCCTTTTCCGAGGCACCTGTCATCTCACGCTGCAGACTGACATTATGAAGCATGAAAGGCAGTTCCATCCCATGCGACGCACCAAGGGCATTGCTCTCTGGTTTCCATGTAAAGAGATACAGGTAGGCAGGAGCCCCACCTTGTGCCGACTTGGCAGCAGCCTGACGAACTGCACCGGCTCGGAACCCCGTATCGACATAAGTCATCTCCTTTGGCTCTGCCTTGGGATAGGCTTTCTTAAAGGCTTCGATGAAGCGGTCTGCACGATTTCCCTGCCGTTGGCGTACTACAGCCTCAGCTTCCTCCCATGTCATATCCTTGCTGATGTCGAAGGTGAATTCATTGAAATCCGTGCCAATAAACATGGGGACATCCTTCGACACAGGCGAGGCAGGGTCAAAGGGATGCTGTGGCAGTATGGTGCCATCGACAACTGGTGAGAAACCACTGCGGATGCCTCGCTGCGACATACGCTGCACGGCCTGATTCAGTTCTTCGTAGGTAAATTTAGAGAAGTCTGCCTCGTCGGTAGCAGGTTGTCCCAATTCCTGAGCAAGGGCAATGCCAAACTGGCGAGTCGTCTCGGGAAGAGCCTGACGCAGGGATGATCCACTCTGTACGATGGCACGTTTGAAAAGTCCCTTGGCAGAAGGCATCGCCAGCAATGTGGAAACCTTGCCTCCACCACCCGATTGTCCGCCAATTGTCACTTCATTGGGGTCTCCACCAAAGCGATTAATATTATCGCGAATCCACTCCAGTGCCTTCACGATGTCCTGCATACCCAGGTTCACACTCCGTGCATATCGTCCCCCGAGTCCCGTCAGGTCGGCATATCCGAGAACATTCAGACGGTGGTTCAGGTTTACCACTACTATGTCGCCAGCCTCTGCCAAGCCACGACCCTCGTAGCAAGGCAGGTCGTGACCCGAACCTCCGGTATAGCCTCCTCCGTGAATCCACACGAAGACGGGGCGACGCTTACCATCGTTAATACTCGGTGTCCATACATTTAATACCAGACACCCTTTCTCGTCCATCGGTTCCGTCACAAACTGGTTTCCGAAACCATAGTCGGTCTGGCTGTTCCTATCGTTCCACCTCAAACTCTCCCCCTGAGGAGCCTGCGGTCCATAGACCTTGCACTGCCTGATGCCCTCTATCCTATTCGGGGCTTGTGGCGGCATGAATCTTTCAGCCTTGGCATACTGTATGCCCTTGAATGTGAATATATTGCCGTCCTGATATCCCTCAATGGTGCCATAGACGGTTTCCACACGGGTGTGTTGTCCTGCCGTGATGGGTTGAGCCTGCAGATTAGAGACTGCCAACAACGAGGCAAGGAATGCGGGAAATAATGCTCTGTTTATCATCATTATTCGTGTTATCAGTTTTCGATAAATCCATCCATGATGGCAGTGGGAGTTCCCATGCTGTCGAATGCACCCAACTTGTAGCTGCCAGGCATGCACTGCGGTTCCCAATAAAAGACGCCTCGACAATGTCCGTTGGTGTCATACCGACTTTCATGGATGACACGAGCCAACTGCCGACGCCCCTCCTCCATGATCTCGGGGTGCCTCTCATCCACTTCGTAACCCGTCTCCACTATCATCACATCGCAGTGGTATTTCTCACTGACATAGCGTATGTTTTTGATGCAATCGGTGATGATGTCATCGGCATTCAGTTCGGGATGTCCCTCCATGGCCCAGTAAGGATAGAGTGACATACCCACCATGTCGAACTTGCCACCATACTTCAGCAGGGTATCTAAATTATAATCGTAGAGGCTCTGCAGGTGTCCCCGGTCTAAATGGACGATAACAATGGCATCGGGAAATACCTCCTTGACGGCATCGTATCCTGCACGGATGAATCCTGCATACTGCTGTGGCTGGGTCTTGATGTGGCCCATGCTATGGGTAATGGTGGTACGCCCCAACGAGTCCTTTATTTCCCATCCTCGTTCGTCGGTCTTCACACTCCACAACATACCATTGGAAGTTTCGTTGCCTACCTGAACCCAACGAGGTGCAATACCATTTTCCTTCAACAAAGAGAGTACCTCTATCGTATGGTTGCGTAAGTCCTGCTTCATCTCTTCATAAGAGTGTCCGAGCCATGCCTTGGGGATGGGTTGTTTGGCAGGGTCTGCCCAAAAGTCGCCGTAGTGGAAGTCCACCATCAGATCCATACCTAAAGCCTTTACCCGTTTTGCCATTGCCAGCAGGGTATATTTGTCACATTCTCCTCCACGAGGATTAACCCAGACACGCATGCGGATGGCTCCCATCTGATAATCGTTCTTTAGCAGTTCCAGACACTCCCTTTCGTTTCCTTTTACATCATGGAACTTCTGTCCACGACGTTCCTGTCCGGTAAGGAAACCTACATCTGCACCCTTTACAAAATCCTTGACATTGTTGTTTTGTGCCAGAAGGGTGCTTGTCAGCATAAAGCAGCCTGCAAAGAATAAAGTTAGTTGTTTCATGATTGTTGGCATTATCAAATTACTACACAAGTGGGCAAGGTATGAGAGGAATAATCCTAACGGACTTATCCTTTTAGATCAGTATATCCACGATATAGTCCACCTCCGTCTGATGGGCTGGTAGTGTGATGTGGAGGGAGTGTGCCTTCGCATCGTATCTACTGGTGGCACTGACTTGCTTGGGTTTCTTGGCAAGGGGAATCTCTATCTCAGTAGTTTCCGGGTCGAGGACATGGAGGTAGAGATGTTTGTCAGTGGCAGTTGTCGTTCCCCAAGGCTGGTCCCCAATAGCAGTGCGACGTGTGCCGTAGATGGTGTGTCCGTGAGCCTTCATCCATACACCTATCTGCTTCAGACGATCCAAAGACTGATGGGGCAATTGTCCGTTGGGTTGCGGACCGATGTTAAGAAGCAAGTTGCTTCCCTTTCCTGCAGCACGGACTATGAGTTGAATGAGTTCGGGACCTGACTTGTAGTTGGTGTCGGAAACCTTATAGCCCCACATGCCATTCATGGTCTGACACATCTCCAGAGGCAGAGAACTGATGTCCTGTCCCGAGAGTCCTGCCGTGTTCTCGCCAGGTAAGTCGCGTTCGAACATCTGGAAATCCTCACCTTCGATGGGGCTTATATGGTGATTGTTGCCAATGAGCAACGAGGGTTGGAACGAGTGGCAATAGCTATAGAACTCTGGCATACGCCAATCGAATGAGGGATCTTCATCGTGGTCCCAATATCCATCGAGCCAGAGGGCTCCAATGGGGCCGTATTGTGTGAGGAGTTCCGAGACCTGGCGCTTCATGAAAGAGAAGTATTCATTATAGTTGGGACGGAGTGTGCGACCTGTATTCTGTCCAGTCCTACCTATAGGATAGTCCTCTCGTATCCAATCGAGAATACTATAATAAAGATGTAAGGCTATGCCCTCTTCCTGACAAGCCTCGGAGAGTTCCTTCAGGACATCGCGACGGAAAGGTGTGGCACGTACGATGTTGTAATCCGATTGGCGTGTATCCCACATCGAAAAACCATCATGGTGGCGACTCGTGAAAGTTATGTAGCGTGCTCCAGACTCCTTGATGGCTTGTACCCATTCTTTTGCATCGAAACGATGGGGATAGAAGGCATCGGCAGCCTTGGCATATTCGTACTTGTTGAGACCTGAGTTAAGGTACCATTCGCCTTGGGCATAGGTGCTGTAGATGCCCCAATGGATGAAGATGCCGAAGCGGAAGTCTTCGAACTCCTTGCGATGTTGCAAGTTTTCAGCCGTTGGAACATATTGGGCTAAGGCAGAGTTGATAAAAGTTAACTGAAAATTGAAAACTAGGAGGAACAGTAAAATGCGTTTCATGATATTGAATATTAAACTTTTAAACGATACACGCTAAGTCATTACATCGTTGCAAAGATAAGTTAAAAATGGCGCATGTACGCAAATAAATAGGAAAAAGTGAAGAGGAACGAAAAAAAATGACTAAATTAGCACCAGAAAATAACAATAATATCGGAAAATATGAAACGAACTATCGTGATGGCAGTTGCATTTCTCTTAGCAGGAGTGGCAACGGCACAAACTATGAAAGAGTGGGATAACGTGGCTGTGAATAGCCTTAATCGTGTTAGAGCCCACACGTTGGAAATCCCTGTCGAGAGCAGTGAAGCAGCATCTTCTGCCTACACACCGACAAACGCTTTGGAGGCCTCACCCTACTTCCTGAACCTGAACGGTACATGGAAGTTCCAGTGGGTGGGTACACCAGAACAAGCCAGCAAGAGTTTTTACCAGGACGGATTCGACGCCTCGGGGTGGGACAACATCGAGGTTCCCTCTTCGTGGCAAGTCTATGGCATCAGGAATGGCAAGTCGTGGGACAAGCCATTGTATGTCAATGTAAGTTATCCCTTCAGCTACGACAGTTCGACATGGAGTGTGATGGCTGATAGACCAGGATGGTTCACCTATACCGGTTCGAAGAAGAATCCCGTGGGTTCGTATCGTCGCGAATTCACCCTGCCTTCTTCGTGGGACGGCAGAGACATCTTCCTCCGACTGAATGGCGCCGGACACGGATACTATGTATGGGTCAACGGAAAGTTTGTGGGCTATGCCGAAGACTCGTATCTTCCCAGCGAATTCAAGGTTACTGACAAGGTGAGAAAGGGTGTCAACAACATCTCCATTCAGATATATCGCTTCACAAGCGGTTCGTTCCTTGAGTGTCAGGACTATTGGCGACTCACGGGTATCACTCGCGATATCTACCTCTGGAGTGCCCCGAAGACTAACATCCGTGATTTGTTCTTCCGCACCACTGAATTGCGAAACGATAACACAGAGGCAAGTGCACAACTGACGGTTAGCATAGGAGGAAGTACACCTTCTTCGACAACCCTTGAGGCAAGTATCTGCAATGGTGCACAAACGCTGGCAACACAAAGCATCAGTGTATCAAAGGTGGAGGACTACAATATTACCCTCCCCACGATATCAGGTATCAAGGCATGGAGTGCCGAAGCACCTTATCTCTATGACTTGGTTCTGAAACTCAAAAAGAATGGAACAGTTACAGACACACGAGTTGTAAAAATAGGTTTCCGTACGGTAAGTGTCCGTAAGGATGGTGCTCTTCTGGTTAACGGAAATCGAATCATCTTCCACGGAGCAGACCGACATAGCTTTAGCGAAATGGGTGGACGAACCCTGACAAAGGAAGAGATAGAAAACGACTTGCTGCAGATGAAGCGTCTCAATGTCAATGGTATCCGCACGAGTCACTATCCCAACAATCCCTACCTCTATGATCTGTGCGACAGACTCGGTATATACGTACTGGCAGAAGCCAACGTGGAGTGTCACGGAAATACGGGACTTTCGAGTGTCGAAGCCTTCCGTCCTGCAATGGTGGAGCGTTCCGTACGCCACGTCCTCACCTTCCGAAACCATCCTTCCATTGTTATTTGGAGTGCAGGTAACGAGAGTGGAGGTGGCGACAACTTCCGTACGGTGATGGATAGCATCGGAGCCCTCGACCCCACCCGACTGACACACTACGAAGGAAACAGCACATGGAGCTCTGTCACAAGTACGATGTATGGCAATCTCGGTTCTATGGAAAGTACAGGACGCGGACGCTTGCAGGATTACCAAAACGGCAAAACTGGAATTCGTCCCCACGTACAATGTGAGAACACACATGCCATGGGTAACTCGATGGGAAACCAGCGCGAATTCTTCGATATCTATGAGAAATATCCTGCTATGGCGGGAGAGTTCGTATGGGACTGGAAGGACCAAGGCCTGCGTATGACATCGGGTAATCAACCCCTAACCTTCGATATCAAGGGCAGACAGCAAAAGACGGATATACAATCGCAACTCGATATCTCCAAAGGTGAATACTGGGCCTATGGTGGAGACTTTGGCGACAACCCCAATGACGGCAACTTCTGTTGCAACGGCGTAGTACTGGCAGACTGTTCTCCCACGGCAAAGAGCTATAACATGAAGAAGATATACCAGCCCCTTGACTTCTTTGTGAAGGATAGCTTGGCAGGTACTTTCACCCTGAAGAGTAAACTGCAACAACGCACACTCGACGACCTGAATGTAAGTTACAAAATACTGGAAGATGGTATAGAGGTGGCTAATGGAAAGATTGATGATGTCAACCTTGCCGTTGGTGAAACAATGGATGTAACATTGCCAGAAGTAAAGAACATCGTATCGAATCCTAACAAGCCCACGGCAGAATACTTCATACGATTCTCTGCTACACAGAAGCAAGAAACAGAGTGGGCTGAAGCTGGATTTGAAGTCGCTAACGAACAATTCAGAATACGTCGGGCCACAGACCGTACGCCTTACGCCGTAGGAAGCGAAGAAAAGGAACTTACCCTGTCGGCATCCACGACTTTGGTAACAGTGAAAGGCGAGAACTTTAGCGCAACCTTCCGTAACGGAGAACTTAGGACCTACATCTATGGCACAAAGTCGCTGCTGTCGACACCTCTTACCCTGCAAGCCTTCAGAGTTCCCATCGACAACGAGGGAGGAAAGGCTTCCACCTACGATGACATGGGACTTCGCAATCTCACTCTGACTCCTGGCAAATGGACAGCTAACAAGAGTGACGACGGAAAGAGTTGTACAATCTCTATTTCCAATACCTACAAGACAGCAAACGGAACACAATTTATAGTAAATCAAAGTTTCCTCGTCTTTGCAGACGGTGCTATTGTTGTCAACGCATCCATCGATCCGAGTTGTAAAGGTGCCGAACTGCCTCGTCTGGGAATGCGTACCGAACTGGTGAAAGGCATAGAAGAAATGAGATGGTTGGGAAGAGGACCTTGGGACAGCTATCGAGATCGCAAGGAATGTTGCCATGTAGGGCTCTACAAGAGTACGGTTAGCGAACAATGGACCAACTTTGTGAAGCCTCAGGAAAATGGCAATAAGGAAGAGGTACGCTGGTTGGCTCTGAATAACGAAAATGGACAAGGACTGATGTTCATTGCCCCAGAACTAATGGCAGCATCTGCAGGACACTGGAGAGCCGAAGACGTATACAACAATCGCAATGACAGAAAGAAGCATCCCAACGAAGTAAACTTCTGCCAGACAACGGTAGTAAACATCGATGTTTATCAGCGTGCACTGGGAAATGCAAGTTGTGGTCCCGATGTTATCGACAAGTATAAGATTCGTGCACAGAAAGTAAACTATTCCTTCATCATCGTTCCCCTCAATGAGCAACTTACCGATAGCCAGTTGGCCGAACGTGCAAGGGTAGCTTCCCCATTTTCTCCGAATGTTTCCATCAGCAGCAACAAGGGTGTTGTTACACTATCGACATCCAGTCCTGATGCCACCATCCACTACTCCATCGACGGAGGAGAAGAGAAAGTATACACTGGTCCCATCTCCCTTCCGAAAGGTGGATTGATAAGAACCTATAGCACAATGGATGGACGCCAACCAAGTCCTGTCAATGAGGAACAAATAGGTATCTATGTCAGCAAGAGCAAGTGGACGGTGCTGAACGTAAGCAGTGAACAAGGTGGAAACGAGGCAGCAAAGAATGTAATCGATGAACAATCGAACACCATATGGCATACCCAATACAATCCACAAAAGCCTACCTGCCCTCATGAAATCGTCATCGACATGAACGCCTATTACCGCGTGGCAAAGTTTGTATATCAGGGACGCGAGGATATGGGTAACGGACGCATTGCACAATACGAATTCTATGTCAGTGCAAGTCCTACCGTCTGGGGTGCTCCTGCCGCAACAGGCACATTGCAAAACAATTCCGAAGTTCAGGAGGTGGATTTGCCATCGCGACCTGAAGGAAGATATTTCAGGCTTATCGTTACCTCAACACACGACAATCAGGGTTATGCCTCTGCAGCAGAGATTGGCATCATCCCCGAAGCCGAAATCTCGAGGCCTGAAACACCTTCTCCTGCATTCACAACAGGTTCCTCTACCACATACTATTACCTGCGCCATAAGGCATCGGGACTTTACCTGCACCTTGTAGAGGGTAATTCCGAAGGGGCTTTCGCATTAGGAGAAGTATCAAGCAATAACACCGACGACTACAGCTATCGGTTTCAGTTTGGCAAGGTGAATAAGTATACGGCATACTACACCATGAAGACACGCCAACCCGTACGCTATATTACAGTTAGCGATTGGCATGTGAATGCTGCCGAAAGCCTAACTTCTGGAAATCATGCACAATGGGTTCTCGTAGAGCAATTGCCAAACCAGATAGTACGTCTTCGCGGAGCAGAGCGTGGTACAGAATATTTCAATTTCGACCGTCAGACGGCAGGAAGTTTCATCTATTCCAACAAGAAAACAGGTGCCGAGTTTGAAGTCATCAAACAAACTCAAATCGATGAAGTAGTTCCTGTTGTTGGAGTTAAAAATGACGAAGGGAAAAGCGAGAAGCTTTACACACTTAATGGAAGGCAGGCTAGCGAAAACGAACACGGCATCGTCATTACTGAAAGCGGAAAGAAGATTAAAAGATGAGACGTTTAGTCCTGACATTAGCGACACTGCTGCTTGCACTTTCAATTGCAGCCCAGTCTTTGCCCACACTCCGTGTGCTGGCTATAGGCAACTCTTTTTCTGAGGATGCAGTTGAACAATACCTATATGAGCTGGGACGCGAGGCCGGACACAATCTCATTATTGGCAATGCATACCGAGGCGGACAAGGATTGGAGTCGCATTGGAATGTGGTAAAGAAGGGGGAAGCCGCCTTTGAATATAGGAAGGTGGTAAACGGACGACTCACAAATAAAAAAGGAGTGGTGCTGGATAGTATTCTTACCGACGAACCATGGGACATTATTACCTTGCAACAAGTTAGTCAGGACACAGGGCTCTACCCTACCTATTCTCCCTACCTCTCACAATTGATACAATACATACGCCCACGTATCACAAACAAGAATGTGAAATATGGGTTCCACCAGACTTGGGCTTATTCCCACGATGCCACACATCAAGGATTTGCCAACTACTCAGGCGACCAGCAACTCATGTATGCTTCGATCATCGATGCCTTGCAGCATGTCATGAACGATAACAATGTTCTATCATTCTTCGTTCCTTCCGGTACTGCCATACAAAACATGCGAACCACACCATTAGGAGATCACATGAATCGCGACGGGTATCATCTCGACAAGGTAGTGGGACGATACACTGCTGCCTGCACTTGGATGGAAGCTCTGACAGGCAAATCATCGGTAGGACTTAAATATCGTCCTTCTTCGATACGACCTGCCGCAGCATCTATCGCTCAACAAGCAGCACACGATGCCATACTCCATCCCTTTTCAGTAACCGAGCAAAAGGCATCGTACCAATATCTCGATACATGCCGAATCTCGGTCTTTGGATCATCGGTGGCCCATGGAACTGGAGCAAAGGATGACCAAGGATATGCCTATCTATATGGTCAACTATTGAAGCAACGAACACAATCGGGTGCCAGCCAACATCCCTTCACTATATCAGACATCAGCGTTGGAGGAAACAAAACCACAGACTTGCTTCGTCGCTACAATGACCTTGTCTTCGACCTAGGACGATATGTTGTCTTCGGTCTTTCATTAGGGAACGAGGGGATTCATGGAAGTCAAAACCAGCAGGCTGTCTTTGAGCGTTGGCGAGACAATATGTTACGACTCATCGATATGGCTCGTGCCGATGGGAAAGTTCCTGTCGTTATGAACAACTATGGGCGTGCGGACTTTACATTAAAGGATTATTCTTACGTACGCCGCATAAACCTTCTCATCCACGAATGGAATCTTCCTTCCATCAATCTGCTTGGAGCTGTTGATGATGGCAAAGGGCATTGGCCTACAGGTTATGAGGCCGATACGGGGCATCCCAACACCTTAGGGCATCGCGAGATGATGTATACCATTCCCCCTTCGCTATTCGATGCCTTGGAAGCAGGCAAACCTTTGCCTGTCCGTGAGCCTTCGGGCGATATCTCACTCTCACGCGGTAATACACTCAACTTTACGCCAGAAGGCACTGTTCACCCCTTTTCCCTAAGTCTTGTAGTGAGAGGTAGTGACCATGGGCGCATTTGTACATTGCAAGCCAATGGACGGAATGCATGGATTGGAGTCAATAAGGACCATCACATCTATTACCGTTCGACGGCTGGCGATAGTATCATATGTCCCATTCCCCTCGAGGATAAGGCACGACACATTGTCACACTCTCGCATCGATATGCCCAACGGCAAACACTTTTCTTTGTCGATGCAGAACAACTTGTAGCAAGCGAGCGCATGCAACTCACCTCCATTAATATTGGCGACAAAAATAGCCGTCGCACAAAGCGTCATTTATCTGAAGTGTTCTTCTGGCGTTCAGCACTGAATGCAGACGAGGTAATGGCGTTGGCTCGAGGGGCAATGCTCAAGTCGAGTCTGGAAGTTTATGCTTCACTCAACGACGAGGAGAAGTTGCAACCCCGTAATTTGGCACAAAGCCTTACCCGCCTATACTATGTGAAGAAATAATTCGACTCATTCATCGAGAACGATTACAATTTCTGCGTAATATGAAAGTCATTCGCAATCATCTGTTGCCTTTGCCAGGCTTTGCCGCCATCAACCTCTTCGGATTACTATTGGTGCGTCATGATGTAAAGGTGGATGAGGAGGTATTGCGCCACGAACGCATCCACACGCGCCAGATGTGCGAAATGCTGTTTCTTCCTTTCTATATATGGTACATCAGCGAATGGCTTATACGCCTCATTTGGAAGATTGCCACCCTACCCTTTGTCGATAAGAAAGAACGTAGGCACCACCTTAATGATGCCTACGCCCAAATGTTTTTCGAAAGGGAAGCCTATCGGCATGCTGGAGAAACAAACTATTTGCAGCATCGCCGACCTTATGCCTGGCTTATCGAACGATGATCTTACGCCCTTGTTGGATATAGATTCCCTTCGCAGGCTTTGTAATGCGACGCCCACTCAAGTCATACAACCCCTCTGTGTGCTCCGTCTTCTCTGCGTTCTCTGTGAATTCTATCCCATCGGTCTTTGCCTTTGTAATCTTAACTTCATCGAGGAAGAAACGCTTTGAAGTAGCAAATGTAATCGTCAAACTTCCTGTTCCTGTAACATTTATGGTAAAGTCTTCAAAGGATTCGTTGGGAATGGTTATTGATGATGTTTCAAGTGTTCCACTTGTTGCGGATAATGTCATCGTTGTTGCATCCCCCTTCCATGCACCAGCACGGAACGTCAGTGTTGCCTCGCCATTGAGTGCTATTTCTGGAGTTGTTGCTTCACCTGCCACTTTACCAGTACCAAAGCGGGCGCACTGATTAGCTCCATATTTGTTCGTAGATTCCCATCCTTCATTGTCTGGCAAGAAAGAACTGCTAGCAATACTATTGCTCCACAATCCATCATTACCTCCTGTGCCATCACATTCGTCGAACGATTCGTAGAACACATAATCGCCACTTTGTCCGCCACCTTTCGAGGCCACTACTGCCTGATAGCGGAAACTTACGGTCCCATTACCGTTCTGCGAGATGCCAAAGATGCCATGATTCAGGTACTTGCTACCATCAGCATTGGGATGGTATAGAGTGAATGCCGGACGTGATAAGTTCGTGATACTGTCATTGGCTTGATAGGGATAGAGATCCGTGCTGACGGTTGTCTTCGAATAAGTACCCCTGTTGGCATTCCAATACTTACGGTCGTCATCGTTATCGGCATGTAGAATAGCCATGCGTTCATTATCATTACCGTACGCTTCAACATACTCCTGGCAATAGGCTTCGCACTCGCTCTCAGTAATATAACCCAAATCAACGTATTGGCTATAATAGTCATAGGCATCTTGATAGGCTTCCTTCTCAGGATAGACCGTGTTCACAAGATTAAGGGCAAACTTATCGGCATCATAATCCACATGAGTTACCATCAGTCCGCGTGCTGGCAACTGAACGTCCCAACCTGTCTTCTGGCGATTCTCTATCAAGAAGTACTCGTCGCGATGTCCCTGATTATATATAATGTACGCTCCTCCCCCATCGCTCAAGGCTTTCAGGTTATCCACAATGACGTCTTCATCATTAAGTTCCGTTGGCTCCAACCATCCGGCTGTCCATTTCTCCCAAGCCGTGTATCCGGCAGGAACAAAGCCATTCCCGTTATACGAGCCTCCACACATAAGGTCGAAGTCTCCCATACCATAATAGCCTGCATAGTCGGTATCGTACATATCAGGATAACCCAAGCAATGACTGAACTCGTGACAAAAGGTTCCGATGCCTTCAATCTTATTATAGGCATCAACTTCACTACCGCATGCATAGGTGTCGATGCGAACTCCGTCAAGTATCAACACTCCGTCGCCATCCCCCATTTCGTACCCTTCGGAGAGGGACCACTCATGAGGCCAGACAGTGTCTTCTATACCCGAATCGGCTTCACCCTTTCCTGCATAAACAATGTATACTTGATCGACTTCTCCGTCACCACTCCAGTCATACTTTGAGAAATCGACATCCTTGTCCACCAACTTACATGCCTCAGCTGCCATAACGGCGACACAACTGTCATTTCCCTCTTCATCATTGCCACCATAATAAGCCTGAGGCTTGCTTAACGTCACGGGACCTACGACATCGAACTGCAGGTCAAATATGCCTTCACTCTGCGCCCTAAAGTAATCACGAACAGAACCCTTGAATCCGTATGTCGCGTTCGTATAGTTTTCCTTATTCAGTATGTCATTGTACAACGCCAGATTGTGGGCCGACTGGAACTTTGCATTGCTAAAGTTGACAAGAATAACAAGTCCTCGCTTCGAACCAACGAACTTTTCCGTTTGACGGCGTGCTGTTCTGCGAACCTGCGAACGCGCCATTCGCTTCACGGCAGTAAGACGAAGCTCTGCACCTTTCATAGGAGCATAATGTATCGAACCTTTGTCCTTTTTCAGCAGTCCACCGTCTTCCATGCGCCATGCATGAGCGTGTTCGTCACCGACCAATTGTGCACGAACCTCTCGGCCGTCGGACAATGTCAAAGTCTTCCACACCCCACGCTTCGCTGGCACAGCCATCATCACTGATGCCAGCATGAGAGCCAGCACGCTAAATAATAGTTTTTTCATCGCTTAATTAAAATCGTAATTGCTCAATTAGGGCAAAGGTAGTAATTATTTCACAAATGAATGCAATAATGGTACACATTTCTGTCTTAAATAGGAGAAAGCCTTATGACAATAAGAAAGAATGCATAAAATCATTTGGCTTTTTACATGCTTATTCGTAACTTTGACCCATCGTACAACTTAAAACGAATGATATGAAAGCGTTTAAGAAGCTTTTCGGCTTGGCGACTTTGGCGATTATGATGGCCCTCGCCACCTCATCGTGTGCTACAAAAGAGCATGCAATCAATCAACTCGAAGATTTCTCCTATGAGCTTCGCGACAATAGTGCTCAGTACTCTATCAGAGAATGGGAAAAGGCTGGTAAAAAGTTTGTGAAGATTCGCAAACGCATAGCCAAGCACGAACTGGATTATACTCCTGCTGAGAAAGCCGAGATTGGCGAACTCGAAGGCAAGTGTGCCGGGTATATGGCTAATGGTATGCGTCAGGGTGTATTCGATAAGGCTCGTGCTTTTGGAAATGAGCTCAAAGGTATCATTCAAGGCATCCTTAACACCATAAGATAAAGGCCTTGAGAAATAGGGCCTTAGGCCTTCGCACATAAGGCCTTAGGTTCAAAGCACATCGAACATAGGTTCGAGACTCATCGAATATAGGTTCGAGACTCATCGAATATAGGTTCTTGCTCCGTTGCTCTACGCAAGCGTAGCTTCGCGTCCGATTACGAGGTACATCGAGCATAGGTTCTTGCTCTGTTTCTCTACGCAAGCGTAGCTTCGCGTCCGATTACGAGGTTCATCGAGCATAGGTTCGAAGATGCTCCGTCTCGGCAAGAAGAATAACGAATTGTTTTGTATTGCTCTCGACTTTTCGTATCTTTGACCTTCGGTCGAAGTTTCTCCGTATCGGCAATAAAAACAAGGAATTGTTTTGTATTGCTCTCGACTTTTCGTATCTTTGTGCCCAAGTATGGAAATTGCTATCCTTCAACACGATATCCATTGGGCATCGCCAGCAGAGAATTACAAACAAGTGGAGTCTCTGTTGAGCCAACGACCTGGGGCAGACCTATATGTCCTGTGCGAAATGTGGTCGACTGGATTTGCCACAAAGCAGGAGGACTTTGCAGAGGACAACCAGGAATCGCTAAATTGGATGATACGCATGGCCAACAAGCATAATGCAGCCTTTGCAGGAAGCATTGCCACAAAGGAGGACGGACATTACTACAATCGATTTTACTTTGTGAAACCCGACGGCAGTTACAGCTATTACGACAAACGTCACCTCTTCACGTATGGAGGTGAGGATAAGTGCCTAAAACAAGGCGGAAGTCGTGTGGTTGTGGAATGGCGAGGCGCTCGCTTTCTGCTGGAAGTATGTTACGACCTGCGCTTCCCCGTGTGGAGCAGAAACCATGTGGACAAGGATAGTGGACAGGCGGAATATGATGCCATACTCTATGTTGCCAATTGGCCGACTTCACGCATAGATGTCTGGAAAACCCTGCTTCGCGCTCGAGCCATCGAGAACCAATGTTTCGTGGTAGGTGTGAACCGAATCGGCAAAGACCCCAATTGCGTCTATTGTGGTGCATCGGCAATTATTGACCCGTATGGACGCACCATTGCAGAATGCGAACGCGATAAGGAGTGCATCGCCGAAGCCGAACTCGACATGGAATCATTGGCGACCTTCCGAGAGAAGTTCCCCGTACTTCGTGATGCAGACTGCTTTTCCATACAGACAAACATCCCCATAACTCCCCTTTGACTCCTTTATACTATATTAATATTATGAATAATCATCTTTTATTATTAGGCGACGAAGCGATAGCACTGGGTGCACTGCACGCAGGGCTGTCAGGCGTTTATGCTTATCCGGGCACACCTTCGACGGAAATCACCGAATTCATTCAACACCATCCATTGGCAAAGGAACGTTGCGTTCACAGTCGTTGGTGTACCAATGAAAAGACGGCTATGGAGGCTGCATTGGGCATGTCGTATGCCGGAAAGCGGGCTTTGGTGTGCATGAAACATGTGGGTATGAATGTTTGTGCCGATGCTTTTGTCAATTCAGCAATTACTGGCGTAAACGGAGGTTTGGTTGTGGTGGCGGCTGATGACCCATCGATGCACTCGAGCCAAAACGAACAAGACTCGCGCTTCTATGGAAAGTTTGCTATGATACCTATCATGGAACCCTCCAACCAACAAGAAGCTTACGACATGATGCAGGTAGCTTTCGCCTTGAGTGAGGAATTGAAGTTGCCCGTACTCATGCGCATCGTTACCCGATTGGCTCATTCGCGTTCCTCCGTAAAAGTGGGCGAACCGACTGCCGTCAACGAACTAAATCCCGATAACCAGCGCACACATTGGGTTCTGCTTCCGGGCAATGCCAAACGACAATATGCAAGCCTCATCGAGAAGCAATCGGAAATCAAGCAATCTGCCGAGGTATCCGCGTTTAATGATTATAAAGTATTCGATGGAACAAAATCCTCTAACGCCCTTGGTGTTATTGCTTGTGGCATTGGATACAACTATGTACTCGAGGCTAAGCCTAAAGACATCGCATTGCTGAAAGTTTCGCAATACCCCCTACCTGCCGAAAAAGTTCGCGCAATGGCAAGTTTGTGTTCCGAGTTGCTGGTGGTAGAGGACGGACAACCCTTCGTAGAAGAACAAGTACGCATGCTACTCCCTGCCGATTATCCAGTTCACGGACGACTTACAGGCCGTCTGCCCCGAACAGGCGAACTGAATCCCGACAACGTTGCAGAAGCATTTGGGAAGAAGAATGAAATTGCATACGAGAAGGCTTTGAACCTTGCTGCACGTCCACCACAACTGTGTCAGGGATGTGGACATCGCGATGTTTATGCTGCACTAAATGAGGTGCTGAAGGAATACCCCACGGCTCGCGTATTCGGCGATATAGGTTGCTACACACTCGGTGCCTTGCCCCCCTATCAGGCCATCGATAGTTGTGTGGACATGGGAGCCTCGATAACTATGGCTAAGGGTGCCGCTGATGCAGGTGTCTATCCTGCCATAGCCGTCATCGGAGACTCGACCTTTACCCATTCGGGTATGACAGGGCTACTGGATGCTGTAAACGACCAATCACCTGTTACCATAATCATTAGTGACAACCTGACAACTGCAATGACAGGCGGACAAGACTCTGCCGGAACTCATAAGTACGAAGCCATATGCCTTGCCTTAGGTGTGGAGCGCGAACACCTGCACGTCGTTGTTCCCCTGCCGAAGAACATGGAGGAGATAAAACGCACCATATGCCAGGAAATCGAATACAAAGGCGTTTCGGTGATTATTCCACAACGCGAGTGCATACAGACTTTCAAAAGACACGCTAAAGAAAGAAAGCAATGAAAAAGGATATCATACTATGCGGCGTAGGAGGACAAGGAATCCTCTCAATAGCAACTATCATTGGCGAAGCCGCAATGAACGAGAACTTATATATTAAACAGGCTGAAGTGCACGGAATGAGCCAACGAGGTGGAGACGTGCAGTCGAATCTCCGCATCAGCAGTGAACCTATCGCAAGTGACCTGATTGCCCAAGGTGGAGCCGATGTCATCATCTCTATGGAACCTATGGAAGCCCTGCATTACCTCCCCTTCCTCAGTAAAGAAGGATGGATAATCACATCCAGCGCACCATTCGTTAACATCCCTAACTATCCTGATATAGAGAGCATCAAAGCAGAGCTGGAAGGCGTGAAGAATGTCATTGCCATCGATATTGAACAATTAGCCAAAGACAACGGAGTGCCTCGCTCGGCCAATGTCATCTTGCTGGGTGCTGCTCAGAAAGCCATCGGCATAGCATACGAGAAAATGGAAGATGCCGTACGCCGAGTCTTTGTTCGCAAAGGAGAAGCCATAGTCGAGGCAAACATCAAAGCCCTGTCTATAGGAAGGGAAGCACAGAAATAATCACGTAATATAACGTAATTACGTAACAACGAAAATGAAACCGACTCCAATCAAAAAAGAGATAGTAGACGGGCTGATTGCGAAACTGGGTATTCAAGACTTTGCAAAAGCCACCATCCGTGAAGTGAAACAAGTGGCAGCACTTGCTGAAAAACAGAGTGGTGTAGAGTTCATCAAGATGGAAATGGGCATACCAGGATTGCCTGCCGCACAAGTGGGTGTTAATGCTCAAATAAAGGCGTTGCAAGACGGCATTGCCCATAGTTACCCCGATATACAAGGGTACCCCGAATTGAAGAAACAGGCTTCACGCTTTGTGAAGGCTTTCATCGGCGTAGATATTGCAGCGGAGAGTTGCGTTCCTGTATGCGGTAGTATGCAAGGCACCTTTGCTTCGTTCCTAACTTGCTCGCAAGCTTCGAAGCAGAAAGATACGGTTTTATTCATCGACCCTGGGTTCCCCGTCCAAAAGATGCAATTACAGGTGTTGGGAGTTAAATACGAGACCTTCGACGTATATGACTATCGTGGCGACAAATTGCGTCCAAAGTTAGAGACTTATCTCTCGAAAGGAAACATCTGCGCCATTGTTTACAGCAATCCCAACAATCCTTCGTGGATATGCCTGACGGAACAGGAGTTAAAGGACATCGGCGAACTGGCAACGCAATACGACACCATCATCATGGAGGACCTGGCATATTTTGCAATGGACTTCCGAGAAGACTTAAGTGTACCTTTCCAACCTCCTTACCAACCAACTGTTGCCCGATATACGGATAATTATATGTTGCTCATCAGTGGCTCGAAGGCTTTTAGTTATGCGGGTGAACGCATAGCTGTGGTGTGCATTAGCAACAAGTTATTCCACCGTCACTTCATTGACTTGAGTGAACGTTACGAAGGATTACCCTTCGGTTTGGTGTTTTCCACTCGAATGCTTTATGCCTTATCATCGGGAACTAGTCATTCAGCGCAATATGCTTTGGCAGAGATGTTCCGTGCGGCCTGTGATGGGGAGTATTGTTTCCGTGACGAGGTGAAGGTATATGGCGAACGAGCCCATAAACTAAAGGAAATATTCTTGCGTCATGGTTTCCGCATCGTCTATGATAAAGACTTGGATAGACCCGTTGCCGATGGTTTCTACTTCACTATAGGTTATCCAGGCATGACAAGTGGCCAGTTGGCACGCGAACTGATGTATTACGGTGTAAGTGCCATTTGCCTTATCACCACAGGGTCGCATCAGGAAGGACTGCGTGTATGTACTTCCTTTATTGAAGACCATCAGTACGACCAGCTGGAAGAACGTATGAGTTTATTTGAACAAAATAATTAATAACCCCTAATCAATTAAACAATGAAACAAAAATCATTTTTCGCCAAAGCAACGCTGGCAGTGGCTCTGGCCATCTTCAGCAGCACGGCGGCAATGGGCCAATCAGACTCCACTGCCACAAACAAAGGTAAAAAGGTATTAGACAAACTCACAGAGCACATCCAATTACATGGATACGCACAAGGCGGTTACGCTTACACCAACCGCAGTAACACAAACACAAACTCTTTTGAACTAAAGCGTGTGCTTTTCTGGGCAAATGCCCAAATCACCGACCGTTGGTCGTTTCTCTTCATGCACGACTTCTCGAGTGTCGTACAGGAATTTTACACAGACTTTCGCATTACTAAGAACAATGCCCTCGTAGCTCGCATTGGTCAGTTTAAGAATGGTCTTTCACTCGAGAACCCCCTCTCCCCCACTTCCATGGAAGCCATCGACGTCTATTCAGAAGGCGTTACATTCCTTACCGGTTGCGGAAGCGACCCGCTTCTTGGCGTGCAATACGGACGTGACTTGGGTCTTGCCTTGTATGGCGAAACTAACGATGCCAAGTTACGATACGAACTGCAAGTAATGGATGGACAAGGCATCAACAAGAAAGATGGGAACAATTTTAAAGACATTATCGGACGAATAGAATACCGCCCCGTGAAGGGACTAAACCTGGTGGCTACAGGCCAAATAGGCCGTGGACATTCGGTGGCTGACTCCATTGCGGGAACTGGCGGTTCTGTATATAACCCCACCATATGCAAGGGCGATGATTACAAACGCAATCGCTGGACGGTGGGCTTTAGTTATAAATCACGTAAATTCAATCTTCACGGCGAATACTTAGAAGGATACGACGGAGACGTAACCAGTCGCGGAGGCTATCTAACGGGTTCCGTTCCCCTTGGTCGACCCGAAGTAGAGTTCGTAGGTTCATACGACTATTTTAACTTCAATACCACATTGGGGCAGGATCAGCATAAGGCCATTGCAGGCATACAATACTGGTTCTACGAGAAGTGCAGAGTGCAGTTGCAATATGTATATAAGAGTGCATATACGGCAAATGGTGCTTTTGTGCATGACAACAGTCACGCCATCATGTGCCAACTGCAAGTTCGCTTCAATTAAACAGGGATTTCAAAATAATGTAATAACGCAAATAACATAATAATAAAATGTTTATCAAAGTTATCTTAACCATTATCTTCCTGGTCGTAATGGTTGGCGTGGGAATCTACTCCCGCAAGCAGGCCAGCAGTGTTGACGGATTTGTACTTGGTGGGCGTGCCGTAGGTCCTTGGCTCACAGCGTTTGCATATGGGACATCCTATTTTTCCGCCGTTGTATTTGTGGGCTATGCTGGTCAGTTTGGCTGGAGATATGGACTCTCCAGTGCATGGATAGGTATTGGTAATGCCGTTATAGGTTCACTCTTGGCATGGATTATTTTGGGACGTCGCACCAAACAGATGACCCAACATATAGAAAGCCGTACAATGCCCGACTTCTTTGGAACCCGCTTCCGAGACCAAGGTTTGCGTGTTGCCGCCTCTATCATTGCATTCGTCTTCTTGATTCCTTATACAGCAGGTGTATATAGTGGTATCTCCAGACTTTTCGAGATGGGATTCGGCATTCCATACGAATACTGTGTCGTCATCATGTCCATCCTTACTGCCGTCTATGTGATTCTGGGTGGATATAAAGCCACTGCAATGAACGATTTCATTCAGGGTATTATTATGCTCTTCGGTATTGTAGCCGTCATCATTGCCGTGCTAAATGCACAAGGTGGACTAATGACGGCTGTTGAGAAACTGGCTCAGATTCCTTCCGATGCTGATCCAACGGTGAATGGAGGATTTGCCTCATGGTTCGGTCCTGACCCATGGGGACTGTTGGGCGTGGTTATCCTAACCTCATTGGGAACCATGGGACTTCCCCAGATGGTGGGAAAATTCTACTCGATTACAGACGAGAGTGCCATTCGTCGAGGTACCATCATTAGTACAATCTTTGCATTCATCGTAGCTGGTGGTTGTTATTTTTTAGGTGGATTCGGCCGTTTGTACGAACCCGTGATTGCAGCAAATGGAAAAATCGCATTCGACTCCATCGTTCCAGCTATGCTCGTAACCCTGCCCAATATTCTTATTGCACTCGTAGTATTGTTGGTACTTTCGGCATCCATGTCAACACTGGCATCCTTAGTTCTCACCAGTTCCAGCACGATGACTCTCGACCTCATTTATCGAGATAAAAAATCATTGCCAGGCGAAGTCGAGGAAGGCTCTATCGACGACATTGTTGCCGAGAAAATAGAACGTCGCAAGGTCGTTGTCATGCGAGTTCTCATTGTCTTCTTTATCGTCATATCTCTGATGATAGCACTGAACCCACCCACCTTCATTGCCCAACTTATGGGCATCTCGTGGGGAGCATTGGCAGGTGCTTTCCTTGCTCCTTTCATGTTAGGTCTCTATTCGAGGCGCATTACTACAGCCTCCGTATGGGCTTGTTTCATTTGGGGTGTGGGACTTACTGTAATTAATATGCTTTTGGGCAATCCTATTAATCCTATCAATTGCGGTGCCATTGCTATGGTTGGCGGTTTCCCTGTTGTTCTTTTGGTAAGCCTGTTTACAAAGAAATTACCCACAGCAGATGTTGACCGCATGTTCGAGTGCTATAAATAAATTGTAATGTAATCCATCAAATTATATATCACCATGATTTGGAATCCTAACAAAGAATGTATGAGCCGCGACGAAATGAGCGCCCTACAAGGCAAGCGGTTACATAAAATAGTAGAATATGTCTATCATAATGTGCCTTTCTATCGGCATAAACTTCAAGAAATGGACATCCGCCCCGATGACATCCAAACCATCGAGGACATTAAGAAACTACCCTTCACCACGAAGAAGGACCTTCGCGATAACTACCCCTTTGGACTTCAGGCCGCTCCTCAAAGCGAGATTATTCGTGTACATGCCTCCAGCGGAACTACGGGCAATCCTACCATTGTGGGCTATACTCGCAAGGACATCGGTGTCTGGAGTGAGTGTATGGCCCGATGTTTGACGGCCTATGGTATCACACGAGATGATACCTTCTCCGTTGCATACGGCTATGGTTTGTTCACAGGTGGATTAGGAGCACATTATGGTGTGGAGCACATCGGTGCAGCATGTATTCCTGCGGGAACGGGTAACACCGAGAAACATCTAAAACTCATCCGCGACTTAGGCATAACAGGAATTGCCTGCACACCATCATATGCGTTGTATCTGGCGGAAACGATGGAGAAGATGGGTATCAGCAAAGAACAGATAAAGCTTCGTGCCGGAGCTTTCGGTGCTGAGCCTTGGACCGAGCGTATGCGTCAAGAGATTGAAGAGCGTCTGGGCTTGAAGGGTTATAACCTTTATGGTCTTTCCGAAATTATGGGACCTTGCGTGAGCTATGAATGTCAAGAACAGAACGGATCGCACATTTGCGAGGATCATTTCTATCCCGAAATAATCAATCCCGTAACTCTCGAATCCTTACCTAACGGTCAGTCTGGCGAGTTGGTCTTCACAACCCTCACAAAGGAAGGGATGCCTCTGCTTCGTTATCGTACACGTGACCTTTGTTCATTGATGACGGGTCAGTGTAATTGTGGACGTACCAGTATCCGCATGAGCCGGATTGAAGGACGTTCTGACGACATGCTCATCATCCGTGGTATCAACGTATTCCCCTCTCAAGTCGAAAGTGTGGTACTCAGCATGCCCGAGTTCGCTCCACGTTATATGCTCGTGGTGGATCGAGTCAACAATCTCGATACTTTACAAGTTCAGGTGGAACTCCGTCAGGAGTACTTCACTGCGACCTTCGACACACCTGCCGCCATCGACGAACTGGAGAAGAAATTGGCCTCGAAACTCAAGAGTGTGCTCAGCATTGCCGCAAAAGTTCAATTAAAGGCCCCAGGTACCATCGAACGCAGTCAAGGCAAGAGTGCCCACATCATAGACAAACGTAAACTCTAAACTCTTAATTAATTCATAATAATAAAAATGTATTCACAATTTTTCGAACCCGAATTGGAGTCCATGTCTCGCGAACAGATTGAGGCCCTCCAATTGGAACGACTAAAAAAGACGGTGCGCCATTGCATGAACAATGAGTTCTATCGCAAGAAATTTGCTGAAGCAGGCATCACACCTGATGACATTAAATCATTAGCAGACGTACGCCGGTTACCTTTTACTACAAAACAGGACTTGCGTGAGACCTACCCCTTCGGAATGTCCTGCGTGCCTATGAAGGATTGTGTGCGCCTACATTCTTCAAGTGGAACAACAGGTAATCCCACTGTCATCTTGCACACAAAGAAAGACCTCGACGAGTGGGCCAATCAAGTGGCACGTAACTTATGGATGGTAGGACTTAGACCTGACGATGTATTCCAAAACTCAAGTGGATACGGTATGTTCACCGGAGGCCTAGGGTTCCAGTATGGTGCAGAGAAACTAGGAATGCTAACCGTTCCAGCCGCCGCAGGTAATTCCCTTCGTCAGATTAAGTTCATTAAGGACTTCGGAACAACAGCTATCCATGCCGTTCCCAGTTATGTTACACGCCTTTACGAAGTGATGAAGGAAGAGGGCGTTGACCCACGACGTGATACCAAGCTTAAGGTGCTAGCCATTGGTGCCGAGCCCCATAGCGAGGAACAGCGCAAACGCATTGAGGACATGATGGGAGTGAAAGCCTACAATTCATTTGGTATGAGCGAAATGTGCGGTCCAGGTGTTGGATTCGAATGTCCTGAACAAAATGGCATGCACTTCTGGGAGGATTATTACATTGTGGAGATTGTCGACCCCGACACACTCGAACCCGTACCAGACGGAGAGATTGGTGAGCTCGTACTCACAACACTCTGCCGTGAAGCCATGCCTCTGCTTCGCTATCGCACACGTGATTTAACACGTGTTCTGGGTCGCTCATGCCCATGTGGACGCAACCATGTGCGTATAGATCGAATGAAAGGACGCTCCGACGATATGATGGTACTTCGTGGTGTGAATATCTTCCCCATCCAAATTGAAAAGATTCTGATGCAGTTTAGCGAACTTGCCAACAACTATCTCATCACGCTCACTACAGACGAAGAAAATGACAATATGACGGTAGAGGTAGAACTCGCACAACCCACCGACGACTACAAGCAATTGCAAACTCTTGAAAAAGAAATTAGACGCCGACTAAAGGACGAGATTCTTCTCACTCCCATCGTCAAACTCGTTCCCCTCGGCTCACTGCCTGTAAGTGAGGGTAAGGCCGTTCGTGTCATAGACAAGCGAAAGGTATATTCTTAACTCCGAATTATTAACTTTAAATTCTAAATAATATGACTATTCCACAACTATCCATCTTCATTGAGAACCGTTCTGGTACACTCATTAAGGTTCTTGACGCCTTGAAGGAAGCAAACATCCAGATTATTGCCTCCACCATTGCAGATACCGCAGAGTATGGTATCTATCGTTTAATTTGCAGTGAGCCTATGCGTGCTTACGAAGAGTTGAAAAAGGCGAATGTAGCTGTTGCACTTAGCGACGTTTTTGCCATTGAAATTGATGACAAACCTGGTCGTGCTGCAGAGGCCGTAAAGGTCTTCAGTGAGGCGGGCATCAGCATCACTTATTTGTATTCATTCTTGTTGAGAGGCAAAGGCATCCTCATCTTCCGTACCGATGATGGAGAAAAGGCCATCAGCGTCATCAACGCAAATCATCTCAAGAGCATCGACGAGAGTGCTCTCACCCAATGGGCATGACATAAGAAAGGGGGCACTTCACACGAAGCGCCCCCTCTTCTTCTTTACTCCAATTTTTACTTGACCTCCTCAAAGTCGGCGTCTTGGATGTCGTCGGCCTTACCATCTTGGTTAGCACCTGACTGAGGACCAGCTTGCTGACCACCTTGGAAGCCTGCGCCACCAAAGCCAGCATCAGGACCTGCCTGGGCTCCACCTGATTGTTGAGCGGCTTGATACATCTTCTGAGCGGCATTATTGAGCTCGGCAATTGCGGCATCGATTGCGGCAATATCCTGCGCCTTGTGGGCATTGCGAAGTTTGTCAAGGGCGGCCTCCACTTCGGCTTTCACACCGGCAGGAAGTTTGTCACCACTCTCCTTCAACATGTTCTCCGTCTGGAAAATCATGCTATCGGCCTGATTCAACTTGTCAATCTTCTCACGCTCTTTCTTATCGCTCTCGGCATTAGCTTCAGCCTCAGCCTTCATGCGCTCGATCTCTTCCTTCGACAAACCACTGGAAGCCTCGATTCGGATACTCTGTTCCTTACCTGTGGCCTTATCCTTTGCACTAACGTTCAGGATACCATTGGCGTCGATATCGAATGTAACCTCAATTTGAGGAACACCACGGCGTGCAGGAGCAATACCTTCAAGGTTGAAGTGACCAACGCTCTTGTTCTGAGCGGCCATAGGTCGTTCACCCTGCAGGACATGGATGGTAACAGCTGTCTGGTTATCTGCTGCAGTTGAGAAGGTTTCACTCTTCTTGCAAGGGATGGTAGTGTTGGCATCGATGAGCTTAGTCATCACGCCACCCAGTGTTTCGATACCCATAGACAGAGGTGTTACATCGAGCAGTACGATATCGCTCTTGTCACCTGTGAGCACTGCACCCTGAATGCTTGCACCAACAGCAACAACCTCATCGGGGTTAACACCCTTTGAAGGTTCCTTTCCAAAGAAATCTGCAACCATCTTCTGCACAGCAGGTACACGTGTCGAACCACCCACAAGGATAACTTCGTCGATATCACTGTTCGAAAGACCCGCATCGCGCATAGCGTTCTGGCAAGGCACTTTACAAGCCTGAATCAGGCTATCAGCCAAACGCTCGAACTCAGAACGAGTGAGTGTCTTAACGAGGTGCTTAGGCACACCACCTACAGCAGTGATATAGGGGAGGTTAATCTCAGTAGAAGTAGTGCTTGAGAGCTCAATCTTAGCCTTCTCGGCAGCCTCCTTCAGACGTTGCAGTGCCATTGGGTCTTGCTTCAGGTCAACACCTTCCTCAGCCTTGAAAGCATTGGCCAACCAGTCGATGATAACCTGGTCGAAGTCATCCCCACCAAGGTGAGTATCACCATTAGTGCTCAGAACCTCAAACACGCCACTACCAAATTCCAGGATAGAGATATCAAATGTACCACCACCAAGGTCGAAGACAGCAATCTTCATATCCTTATTAGCCTTATCAACACCATATGCCAAAGCGGCAGCTGTGGGCTCGTTGACAATACGCTTAACTTCGAGACCAGCAATCTGACCAGCTTCCTTAGTGGCCT
>JAGCVH010000074.1 GCA_017962495.1 Bacteroidaceae bacterium | reverse complement strand
TTTATTTGTAACTTTGCAGAAAAATATACAAATTTAGCATGAAAACGAAATCAACCTATATCGCTTTTGATGCCGATGCCGTACAAGACGAGGTTAATAGTAATCTGCACACGTTTAGGAAATTAGCCGAATGGCAAAGGAATTTCCCTCGCAGGTTTAATTTTGTGAACATGCACGAAATAGAGTTCTCGGCATTGCATGACGACCTATTGGAAACAACCACGAAATCACGTTTCCTGAAGTTAATGGCGGAGGCCGATAACATGCTTGTCATTGCAAGCCCTGTGCTGAACACAGAGAGCCACATCCTGAACTGGCAGATATCGCGATGTGTCAACCGTTTCCACCTACCCGTAATCATAGCTTACGCCGGACTTGAGGAAATGGATGAGAACAGTATTGAGAAGTTCTGGACATGGCTACCCAATAAGCCTCGAAAGTACATTGGTCTCGATAGCGCTCGCATGGCACACATCCCCCTCACTCGAGATAAATTGGAACGAGCCTTAGGAACCTTCTCCGTCAATGAGCAATTCTATCCTTGGAATTCAACAACCATATTCTAACATCTCATAACTCATGGACCTACTATCCTTCCTTGACAAATCGCCAGTCAACTTTCTGGCAGTTAAGACCATATCCGACGAACTTGAAGCACAAGGATTCAAGCGTTTAGACCCTACTAAGCCCTTTCCCAGCGTGAAAGCCGGAGATCAGTTCTTCGTAACAAAGAACGATTCATCCATCTATGCTTTCCGCATTGGCAAAAAGAGCTTGGCAGATGTAGGATTCCATATAATATGTGCGCATTGCGATTCCCCTACATTCCGCATTAAGCCCAATGCCGAGATTAAATGTGAAGCAGGTTTAGTGAAATTAAATACAGAAGTCTATGGAGGACCGATACTGAGTACTTGGATGGACAGACCACTATCGCTTGCCGGTAGAGTTATCCTTAAAGGGAAAGATGCTTTGCATCCTGAGACACGACTGCTTCATGCAAAACAACCATTACTTATTATTCCCAATCTTGCCATACACTTCAACAGACAGGTCAACGATGGCGTTAAGCTAAGCAAACAGAAGGATATGCTTCCCATCCTGGGCATCATCAAGCAGGAACTCGAAGGCGGTGTCCTTATTAATTATATAAGTAAGGAATTGAACGTTGAAGCCAAAAACATTCTTGACTTCGACCTTTACCTCTACGATTCCACTCCCGCTTGTCATGTTGGAATCAATAATGAATTCATTTCAAGCGGACGACTCGATGACCTCTCGATGGTTCATGCAGGATTGCAAGCATTAATTGATGCAGAGAAGAAGCCAAAAGTGACACAAGTTCTTGCCATATTCGACAATGAGGAAACAGGTAGTCAGACGAAACAAGGTGCAGGCAGTCCTTTCTTGGCACAAATGCTCCAACGCATTGCTTTGGCACAAGGTGGAAGCATAGACGATTACTTCCGAGCCATCGAGCAAGCGTTCATGGTTTCGGCTGATAATGCTCACGCTTGGCATCCCAATTATTCCGATAAATACGACCCCACGAATCATCCTCAAATGGGAGGCGGACCTGTAATCAAACTTAATGCCGCTCAAAAATACGCCACTGATGCTTCTTCCGCTGCAGTATTTGCAGAAATATGCAAGGAAGCTGGTGTTCCTTGCCAATATTTCGTTAACCACAGCGATGTTGCAGGTGGTAGCACATTAGGCAATATCTTAGCAAGTAGTCTCCCGCTTCGAGGTGTCGATATGGGTAATCCCATCTGGGCTATGCACTCCTGTCGGGAAACTGGTTCACAAACTGATCACGACTATTGCATAAAAGCATTTACCGGGTTCTATAACTCATAGTTACACCTATTTATTCATTTTTTATTCTTATTTATTAATAATATTGTATCATAGTGTATTACATTAAGAAAACATTCGAAATATCTGCAAGTCACCATCTTAAGTTATCGTACGAAAGCAAGTGCGAACAATTGCATGGACACAATTGGCTTATCACAATCCATTGCAAGGCAAAGGAACTGAACGCAGAAGGTATGGTGGTTGATTTCACTCACATAAAGAAATTAATTGCCGACAGGCTCGACCATGCTAATCTCAATGAAATACTGCCTTGCAACCCTACGGCAGAGAATATTGCTCGATGGATATGCGAACAAATTCCTCAGGCCTACCGCGTCGATGTTGTAGAAAGTCAAAACAACGAAGCCAGTTACGAAGTTGACGATTAACGAGATATTTTGTTCACTACAAGGCGAAGGTTATTTCACCGGTGTACCAGCTGTGTTCATACGCACAAGTGGTTGCAATCTTCATTGTTCGTTTTGTGACACGCAACACAAAGAGGGCAAGGATATGAGCATCGAAGAAATTGTAAACTTAGCCTCAAACTATACACCTCGTCATGTGATAATCACTGGAGGCGAGCCTTCTCTCCAGCCAGACCTTACGGAACTCGTCGATGCCCTTCATGCCAAAGGATTCTTCGTTCAAATCGAGACAAACGGCACTCAACCCCTACCCGACTCCATTGATTGGGTAACGTGTTCACCTAAGATTCTCGAAAAGACAGTCGTGCTACGCCCTCATGAGCTTAAAGTAGTCTTCGAAGACCAAGATTTGGAACCTTACGAACGAATTTTCAAGCCCGAGGTTTGGAGCCTACAACCATGCGACCGAGGAAATACAACCTTGAACCGAAGGTTGCTCAATCGTGCCATCAAGATTGTACTATCCAGACCACAATGGAGACTAAGCCTGCAAACCCATAAACTTATAGGAATAAAATGAAAAAGATTATTCTCATGCTCTGCGTCCTCATTGGACAAAGCATGCAAGCCGCCAATGTAGAAGAACTTTGGTGTAAGCGAGGCGACAAGCGCATCTATGGCAAACTATATCGCCCCGACCAACCCAAGGAAAAGATGCCTCTCATCATCATCTCTCATGGTTTTGGTAGTAGTTACCATGCAGGCATTCCATATGCAGAAGCATTAGTCAAACAAGGCTATATGGTTTATTGTTTTGATTTCTGCGGCGGTGGCAATCGGAGCAAGAGTGACGGCAAGACAAATGAGATGTCGATAGTAACAGAACGTGAAGAGCTAAAGGCAATATTAGATCAACTTAAGCAAAGAAGTGATGTGGACAAATCCAATATCACGTTAATGGGCGAGAGTCAAGGCGGAATAGTAACCGCTTTAGCCGCTGTCGATGTGGAAAAAGACATTCGCAATATTGTACTCTTCTACCCTGCTTTCTCCATCCCTGTTGATGCACATAGGCGTTATCCCACGCGAGCAGACATTCCTGAGGAAGGCGAAATATGGGGAATGAAACTGGGTAAATGCTATGCTGAAGACATCTACGACCTGAATCCGTATGAGGTAATTGCCAAATTCCAAAAGCCTGTACTCATTATTCATGGCGATAGCGACCGCATTGTTCCTGTAGGATATAGCGACCGCGCTGCACAAACGTACAAGAATGTGGAGTATTATGTCCTTCACGGTATCGATCATGGATACTCGGGGATTTCGCAATGGCTTGCCATTCAACTCGTTCAGGAATATCTAAAGAAACATTAACAAACATTTGGCCATGAAACGTCTTGCATTTGCCCTTTTATTTGCTTTCTCCTATCTTATCCCCTCTTCAGCACAAAGCTGGACGGCGGACAACGGGAACGGAACATTTACGAATCCCTTGTTTTATGATGAGTTTTCCGACCCAGACATTCTTCGTGTAGGAGATGACTATTACTTGGCTGGAACAACTATGCACACCGTTCCCGGACTTGTTATCCTTCACTCAAAAGACCTGGTAAACTGGGAAAACATCTCCTATTGCTTCGACCGTTTCGACTTCTCCGATGATGCCTTCTCTCTGAAGAATCACATGGAGATTTACGGGCAAGGCATTTGGGCACCTTGCATTCGCTATGCCAATGGTCAATTCTATGTCTTTTCAAACGTCAACGGCAAAGGACTTCAATGCTATACATCAAAGAATATCGAAGGCCCGTGGGAACATCATAATATGAAAGGCAACATCTATGACTTGGGAGTATTATTCGACGATGATGGACGTGTTTATGCAATTCATGGATACGGAACTGTTAAGTGTACGGAGTTGAAACCCGACATGAGTGGTCCTATTGAAGGAACGGAACGCGTCATCATTCCCGAGGGAACAGGTGTAGGCGAAGGGCATCACATGTACAAGATCAATGGCATGTATTACCTTATATCCACTGATTACAGACCAAACGGACGAACGCTTTGTTCTCGTGCAAAGAGCATTTGGGGACCATACGAAACGCGTGTGATAAGTGCCGATGAAACCTATGGCTATCACGCAGCACCTTTGACACAATTTCAAGGACGTATTCAACCTGATGGATACGACTTCAAGATTGGGCCTTTGGACAAGGATGCAACCGCTTGCACTAATGCACACCAGGGAGGTATTGTCTCCACGCCTAACGGTCAGTGGTGGGCTTTGCTCATGCAAGACTTCCATTCCATCGGTCGAACCGTATGCTTAATGCCTATGACCTGGGTTGATGGATGGCCCATGATTGGGTTGGAAGGCAATTTAGGACGTGCTCCCCGAACTTGGATAAAGCCTGAAACTGGTATCGAGCAAAAGCCACATGCACCTTATCAACGAAGCGATGACTTTAATCAAAAAGAACTTGGGCGCATTTGGCAATGGAATCATAATCCCGACGACCAGATGTGGAGCCTAAAGAAAGGAAGGCTTCGCCTTAACTCCATGCCTGCCGAACAACTGATGTGGGCTCGTAACACGCTCACTCAAAGGGTTATCGGACCATCTTCTATCAGCACTGTTGAGCTTTATGTCAAAGGTATGAAAGACGGCGATGTATGCGGTTTGGGAAACATCAACATTCCTTGTTCGTGGATTGGTATAGTTAAGAATCAAGGAGAATTAACCTTGCGCTGTTTTGAACAACTTACCAACGACACCATCGACATACCCGTTAAACTGCAGCAAGACAAGATTTGGTTGCGAAGCATAGGCGATTACGATAATAATCAAGCGCAATATGCTTACTCTCTGGACGGAAAAACATTCCAGACAATGGGCCGCATGATGCCACTCTCTTATCAATTGGTGACATTCCAAGGTTCGCGTCACGCTTTATTTGCATTTAATATTACAGGCAAGAACGGAGGATTTGCCGAATTCGATAACTTCACTGTAGAAGAGCCAAACGCAGACAGGAGTAAGAACATACCTTATGGCAAATTGTTCCGAATCGTTAACCTCGCCACCGACAGAATGGCCGAAGCCACTACACACGGAGTGCTTTATGACACCACACGAGATTCCCAGCGCACGCACTTCCGCATTGTAGATTGCGAGAACGGAAAGGTTATTCTCCAATGTGAAGATGGGCGTTATCTTATGACTTCAGGTATTGGAATAGCAGGAGATGTTCGCTTCACTAAGAACCGTGAAGAGGCAGAACTATTCCTTTGGCAAGATTACTTGAATCAAGAGTTCATGCTATTCTCGATGAAGAATCATCGTTATCTGGGCAAGAGCCCGACGACGGGAAGTCCCTATTCTATGGATGTTACTGGTCCTGATCCTGCTCGTCGGAACGGATCTGTTCTTCGCTGGGAGGAAGTGCGTTAAGCGAGCGCTTTCGTTTAGGATTCTCACTTGCACCCATTTTCAAAAGCTTGCGAGCCGAAGTAAGAATGCTTTGACCTCCGTCTGCGGTGCTCATTTCGACCTCGCGGAAAGCTTCTGTAGTCTTTTCGAATTGCTTTTTAACGGAATCCATTCGTTCAGCAAACAACTGCACGCGATTAACCAATTCATTAGCACAATTCATTATCTCGTGCTGATTCTCGACCTGACGCACTTGTCTCCACGTCATCTCAAGCACGCGCAACATCATGTACAAGTTTTGTGAACCAGCAATAACAACTCCTTTGTCATAAGCTTCCTTCCACAAAGTGGGGGCATTGCCTAATGCCAGTTGCAAGGCAGATTCCGAGTAAACATACATCAATACGAAGTCAAGCCGCCCCCGATTGTCCTTGATAAAGCGCGAGTAATTCTTCTTCGATAGTTCATTGGCATGGGTTCGCACGCTGGCAATGTGCCTTTGAAGTGCATCATGCCTTTGTTCCTCTGTCTCCGCATTATGATAATCCTCGAAAGCAGCAAATGACATCTTTGAGTCGATGATAACGTCTCGTTGGTCAGGAAAGTGCAGGATGGCATCAGGAATCAATCGATGCCCCTCTTCATAAACCGTTCGTCCGTCTTTATCCTTCATCGTTTCCTGAAGTTCAAATTGCACGCCTTCTTCCAAGCCCATATCCTCGAGCAATTGCTTCAAGCGTAATTCGCCAAAGTTGCCTTGTGTCTTATTCTCTCCTGTAAGAGCCAAAGCAAGGCGGTCGGCCCTTTCACCTACCTGGCGACTAAGTTCAAAGCTCGTCTTAATTGAAGCATCAAGGCGTTGCATCGTGGCCGTCTGCTCGCGATCGCTTTTCTCCACGGCTTCACGCATTTGCTGAATGTTCGTTTGTAAAGGATTCAAGATGCTTGCCAACTGCTCCTTGTTCGTCGTAGACAATTGTTCGGCACGTTCCTTTAATATCTTCTCTGACGCCGTATTCATTTGTTCCTTGATGAGTTGCATCTGCTGGCGCGTCTGTTCCTCATGTTGCCTATGCATTTGATTCAAGGCTTCCCTATACTGAGTCTCTGCCTTCGTCAATTGCTCGGATTGCTGAGCACGTAAAGTCTCCATTTGTTGCCGATGTTGCTCTTTCAGTTCATCGACATACTTCTGACCTCTTTGTCGTTGCGCTTCAGCATCTTCCACAGCATGTTTCCTCTCTTGTTCACTCAAAGCTAGTTTCGTTCTAAGCCGAGAAATGAAGAAAGCAGCAACCAGAGCGGTCACGACAATACCTATTAATATATATAAGATGTAGTGCATAATTTATTTGTTTGAGGACAAAGATAGTAATTATTTGGCATTTAACATTTACCAATCACCATTTTATTTATATCTTTGCAAAATGATTGCAGACGACAGCACCATCAAAGTTGCGATTATCGGAGCAGGAGCAGCAGGATGCTTTTGTGCGGCCAATCTTTCGCGCATGCTTCCACAATGCGACATTACCATTTTCGAGCGAGCGCGCCGACCAATGGCAAAATTGGCAATTACGGGTGGAGGAAGATGCAATCTGACGAACACTTTTGCTGAAATCACCTCACTCAGTCAAGCCTATCCTCGTGGATGGAGACTCATGGAACGATTGTTCCGCCAGTTCTCGCCGATGGACACTCGTAAATGGTGGGAGGAGGCAGGTGTTCCCTTGGTTGTGCAACCCGACCAATGCATCTTTCCTCGCTCTCAAGACGCCATGCAAGTGGTCAACACCTTATTGCGACTCATGCGAGAGGCGAATGTCAAGATTCTAACCAGCACAAAGATTGAAACCCTTCCTCAGGGATTCGACATAATCGTGATTACGACAGGAGGGAATCCTCGCATCGAAAGCCTCTCCTACCTTTCCGAATTGGACCTAAGCCTTGAGCCTCCCGTGCCTTCGCTTTTCGCATTGAACGTCTATGACCCTAATCTGCAAGCCCTAACGGGTATCGTCGTTGAGGATTGTCTCGTTAGTATAGCAGGCACAAAGTTCGAGGCACAAGGCCCATTACTCATCACTCACTTTGGTATGAGCGGACCTGCCATACTCCGCCTTTCGTCGTATGCCGCACGATATTTGGCTGAGGAGGATTATTCCGTCAAACTCATTGTCAATTGGATGCAAGGCGAAAACGAGGAACAAGTGCAAAGCGAACTTCTTGAATACCTACAAAGCACCAAGCAAACGGGCAATCATCATCCTCGTCACATTACCGCTCGTCATTGGCTTTATTTGCTCGAACGCGCCAGCATACCCAACGACAAACCTTGGAATGCCCTGAACAAGAAAGATGTAAACAGACTTGTCAACGTGCTTACAGCCGATGTTTACCAAACGGAAGGGCGACGTCAGTATAAAGCAGAGTTTGTCACCTGCGGAGGCATTTCACTCCGTTCTATTAATCCAAATACACTTGCATTAAAGTCTCATCCCAACATCTATTTGGCTGGCGAAGTCCTTGATGTAGACGCAATTACGGGTGGCTTCAATCTTCAGGCAGCATGGACGATGGGTTATGTTGTAGCAAAAAGCATCGCAAAGTCGCAAGCAATTTGAATTAATCTCCCTGCAAATAACCCCTATGCCTTATCGCAGAAGCCCTTAAGCCTTATCGCAGAAGACTTAGGCCTTATTGTCATCGGACATAGGTTCTTGCTCCGTTTCTCTACGCAAGCGTAGCTTCGCGTCCGATTACAATGCCCCTCGAATATAGGTTCGATGTCTCTCGAATATAGGTTCAAAATCAAGGATATTTTTTCTTTCATTTTTTTCTTTCTCTTTTTTTGGTATTCCGCCCGCTTATTCGTATCTTTGTGGTGAAAATAATCGGATGGTATGAAACTGATACTACTGACATCTCCCGATTTCTTCATTGAAGAGGATAAAATTCTCTCCACCCTTTTCGAGGAGGGTCTCGACATCCTACACCTCCGCAAGCCGCATAGCGAGCCCGTTTTCTGCGAACGGCTTCTCACTCTTCTTCCCGACCGCTATCACAAGCGCATTGTCGTTCACGACCATTTCTACCTGAAGGAAGAATTCGGATTGATGGGCATACATATAAGTCATCACAATCCTACACCCCCACCCGACTACCACGACATGATGAGCCGAACGTGCTACACGCTCGATGAAGTCAAGGAACTCAAGCCTAAGTCGAAATATGTCATCCTCAAGAACGTTTATGACAGCATATCCGAGCCCAACTACGTCTCACGCTTTACGGCAGAGGACCTGGCTCTGGCAACGCGTCAAGGCATAATCGACCGTCATGTAATGGCCCAAGGAGGCATTTCACTCGAGAACATTCCCGAAATACGCAAATTTGGCTTTGGCGGTGTTGTTATACGTGGCGATTTATGGCGTCGTTTCAACATTCATCGTGGTTACGACTATAAAGACCTCATTGCACACTTCCGCAAACTCAGGCAAATAACTGAATAAAAACAATTCATACCCCACAACCTCTAACCCATAACCAAATATATGGAAAAACGATTTCTGGTCTTCAGCGGCACGCGCACTCGCTATCTGGCAGAGAAAATATGCGCAGCCCTCGATTGCCCGCTTGGCAACCTTGTAATCACCCGCTTTGCCGATGGTGAGTTCTCTGTATCCTATGAAGAGAGCATACGTGGACGCGACATCTATCTTGTTCAGTCCACATTCCCCAACTCCGACAATCTCATGGAACTACTCCTCATGATTGACGCAGCTAAGCGAGCCTCAGCACGAACCATCAATGCCGTCATTCCATACTTCGGTTGGGCGCGCCAGGATCGTAAGGACAAACCACGCGTGAGCATAGGTGCCAAGCTTGTAGCAGATATGCTAAGCGTAGCAGGCGTTCATCGTGTCATAACAATGGACCTTCACGCCGATCAGGAACAGGGATTCTTCGACATTCCAGTCGACCACCTCTACGCCTCTTCCGTTATGCTTCCATACATCCAGAGCCTCAACCTCGACAATCTCGTAATTGCTACTCCCGACGTAGGCGGTTCTAAGCGTGCTTCCACATACAGCAAGTATCTCAACTGTCCGCTTGTGCTCTGTAACAAGACACGCCGTCGCCCCAACGAGGTTGCCCATATGCAGGTCATCGGAGATGTTCAGGATGCTAACGTGATTTTGCTCGACGATATTGTAGATACCGCAGGCACGATTACGAAAGCAGCTGAACTCATGATTGAAAACGGAGCCGCTTCCGTTCGAGCCATTGCCAGCCATTGCATCATGAGTAATCCTGCCGACGAAAGGATTGCCAAGAGTCCGCTTGTCGAAATGGTCTTCACAGATAGCATCCCTTATCGAGGCACTTGCGACAAAGTAAAGCAAATTAGTGTTGCCGAACTGATAGCCTCGACAATATCTCGCGTCCAGAACAACGAGAGCATTTCCGACCAGTATCTGATTTAATCCCCATTTCGAATAAACCTAATCAGAAGTATAAACAAAAGAGAGGCACCTCGTGAAAGGCGTCTCTCTTTCTTATTCAGACTATTACTTACTGATTACAACCAACGGACGTAGCAGAAGTCTTGACGGTGGGGCAAGAGGTCGTTCTTGGGGAACATGCGATAGGCAACCTTGAAGGCACCGGCATTATTGATACGCTGTTCGAGTTCGAAGGTGTAACGTGAGCCTTCTTGAGCAACAACCTTGAAGGGCTCGACGGAATAAATGTGGTCGACACCTTCCTTGTCCGTGCTGAGGGTAACGAGCTCAAGACCAACTGCATCCTCAAGTCCAGCCTCATCAATGACGATACGAATGGGATACTTCTGTCCGGCTATGGTCTGATAGGTACCCATGATTTCGGGAACACTCTTCTCTACAACCTGAATCTGGTCCCAACGCTCGGCAACAGACTCCTTCCAGTTTGCAATTTCCTTGGCAAGCTGGCAACCATTCTTACGCAAGAGGTTAGAGCGGTCACGCAAGCTGTTGTAGAACTTCGAATAGTAGTCATCGAGCTGACGCTTCATGGTGTAATGAGGTGCGATGCGAGCGATAGAGTTCTTGATTACCTGAATCCAACCTGTGCTGTATCCTTTCTTATTACGTGCGTAATAGAGAGGCATAATCTCGTTCTCAAGCAGAGAATAGATTGTGGCAGCATCGAGTTGGTCCTGATAAGCCTGGTTCTGATAGGTACGCTTCTCCGTAAGAGCCCATCCAGCACCTTCGCGATAGCCTTCGAGCCACCATCCGTCGAGGACTGAGAGGTTAACAACACCATTCATGAGTGCCTTCTCACCACTGGTACCACTGGCTTCGAGAGGACGAGTAGGTGTGTTCATCCAGATGTCTACACCTGAAACGAGGCGACGAGCCAATTGCATGTCATAGTTCTCGAGGAAGATAATCTTACCCAGGAACTCAGGACGCTGAGAAATCTCATAGATGCGCTTGATAAGTCCCTGACCAGCACCATCGGCGGGGTGAGCCTTACCAGTGTAGAGGAACTGAACGGGATAGTTGGGGTTGTTGACTATCTTAGCCAGACGCTCCAAGTCGGTGAAGAGAAGGTGAGCACGCTTGTATGTAGCAAAGCGGCGTCCGAAACCAATAAGCAAAGCATTAGGATTGATTTTCTCCATCAGGCTGACAACACGCGAGGGATCACCTTGGTTCTTAAGCCAAGAGTCGCGGAACTGCTCACGGATGTAGTCAGTAAGCTTGTTCTTCAGTTGCATGCGAGTGTCCCAAATCTCTTCGTCGCTAACGTTATAGATGGCTTCCCAAATACGTTCGTTCGACTGGTCGGCAAGATGATTGGCATCAAAGTGCTTGCGATAGAGCTTACGCCATTCGTTGGCACACCAAGTGGGGAAATGCACACCATTGGTAACGTAACCTACATGGCTCTCTTCGGGATAGTAACCTGGCCAGATGCCAGAGAACATCTTCTTCGACACTTCACCATGAAGCCAGCTTACGCCATTAACCTCCTGTGAGGTGTTGCAAGCGAAGGTGGACATGCAGAAGCGCTCAGAGTGGTCATCAGGATTCATACGACCCATACCGATGAACTCGTCCCATGTGATACCAAGGAGGTCGGAATAACCACGCATGTACTTGGCAAAGAGGCCTTCGTCGAAATAGTCGTGACCTGCAGGCACAGGAGTGTGAACGGTATAGAGCGAAGAGGCACGAACCAGTTCCATTGCCTGTGTGAAGGTCATACCCTCCTGGATGTAGTCGACAAGGCGCTGAACATTACACAGGGCAGCATGTCCCTCGTTGCAATGATAAACGTCTTTCTTAATGCCCAGTTTCTTCAGGGTGAGCACACCACCAATACCAAGAAGGATTTCCTGCTTGAGACGGTTCTCCCAGTCACCACCATAAAGGGCGTGAGTAATGGGACGGTCAAAGTCAGAGTTCAGTTCGTTATCGGTGTCAAGCAGGTAGAGCTTGATGCGACCTACGTTTACACGCCAAACGAAAGCATGAACGTAATAATCCATATAGGGGACATCGATAACCATTGGAGTACCATCCTCATTGAACTGTTGTTCGATGGGGAGTGAACCAAAGTTCTGTGCCTCGTAGTTAGCTATCTGCTGACCGTCCATCGAAAGGGTCTGTGTGAAGTAACCATAACGATAGAGGAAACCAATAGCCACCATATCGACGTTGGAATCAGAGGCTTCCTTCAGGTAGTCACCAGCAAGAATACCCAGACCGCCTGAATAGATTTTCAGCACCTGATTGAGACCATACTCCATGCAGAGATAGGCCACAGAGGCACGTTTCTTGTCAGGCTCTACGTCCATATAGGCACGGAACTGGGCATATACATCATCCATTTTCTTCAGCACTGCCTTGTCCTCAGCCAGCTCGTTCATCTTTTCAAAGCTAAGATGCTCAAGCATCAGAACGGGATTGCCGTCGCACTCATCAAAGAGTTTCTCATCAATGTTGCGGAACAGGCTACGGGCATCATGGTTCCAAGCCCACCACATATTGTGGGCAAGTTCTTCCATTTTAACTAACTTCTCGGGGACATGACTCCTGACACTAATGGGACGGAAGGTTGTCTGATTGACGTTACTTGTTTTAATCTTCATGTTTTTATAATAAAAGTTTAATCGCTTAGTAGCTTAGTAGCTTAGTAGTTTAATTGCTTAGTAGCTTAATAGATCAATAGTTTAAGGGAGAGGACTTTGGGGAGAGAATCCCTTTCACATTCTTTCCTTTCTTAATTCGGCTTTCTGCAGGGCGATGTCGTAGGCTTCGTCATAGTATTGTATGAAGTGCTTCCACAAAGCCTTCTGTGCCAGATTGGCTGCATTCCTGCGAGCCTGCTTCACTGCATCTGCATCCCAACGGGCATACTCAAGGATGGCTTTGACTATTCCGTCTGCCACCTCACCATAGTTGTAATCGTTTCGCTCGATAACTTCCACACCATCAGCCAAATGACTCTCGCCCTTCACCTTGTTTGCCCACATGCCAAAGCCAGAGAGACTGGTCGTAACGGTGGGAACATGGAAGGCCACACTCTCGAGTGGAGTGTAACCCCAGGGCTCATAATAAGAGGCATAGACGGTGAGGTCGTTACCAATGAGAAGGTCGTAGTAAGACATGTCGAATATGCCATCCTTCCCATCGAGATAACAGGGAACAAAGATGATTTTCACGCGTTCGTCGGGACGATTCGACTTGTTGAACCATCGCATACTGCCCAGCACCTTATCGTTGCCTGAATCATTCAGGTTATGGGTAAGGAAGGGCATGGGCAAAGGCGTGTTGAATTCCTCCTCACTCTGGAGTCGCTGTTGCAAGTCGAGTCGTGGACCAGCCACCCAGGCAGGAACCTCGATGAAGGCCAGTATCTGCCTATTGACTTCGGGTTGCCAGTCGAGTCTGTGGAGGGATTCGAGGAACACATCAATACCTTTGTTCTTAAACTCATAGCGTCCGCTGGTGGCAACAATAAGGGTGTCGTCGGAATAGGACTCACCAATGAGTGCATTTGCCACACGAAGAAGGCGCTGACGGGCGCGTTTGCGCTGGGCTGTGAAAGATGAACCAACTGGGACAAAATCATTCTCAAATCCGTTCATCAGTATAGCGTCGCAACGCTTGTCGAGAAGTTCCTCACATTCCTTTGCCGTAACATCACTGACCGTGGTGAAGCAATCCACATGATGGGCTGTCTGTCGCTCTATCGAGTGCTTTGCCTCCATGTTGAGTTCACTGGCCATCTGATTGCCGTTATAGGCAAAGAGGTAATCATAGAGAGGTTTGTTGTTGCCTGCAATACTGCGTCCGATGCTGGTGGCGTGAGTTGTGAATATGGTGGCTATGGCAGGAACATGCTTCTTCACATAGAGGGCTCCCAGACCGGTCATCCACTCATGTGCCTGAAAGACCACACGCTCCTCGCGCTTACGCAGGAAATAATTGTAGTAACTCTCCACCACGCGACCCGAGGCATAGGCAAACATAGAAGCCTCGTCGTAATCGCCATAGGCCTGCAGCGATTCCACACCATAGTCGGCCCAAGCCTCACCATACAGTTGGTCCTTTGCCTTGAAATAGGGAGTGAAATCAACGAGGACGACACAGGGGTGTCCAGGGATGTTCCATCGGCCAACTCTCACATTGACGCCTTCGCGCTGAGCCTTTCTAACCCAGGCTTGCCACATCGTGGTGTCTTCCTCAAACAAGGGATTTTCCTTTCCACGCCAGAAGTCAGGGCCAATGAACACTACCCTGTCCTGCAAACGGTCTTGCAAAGTCTTGGCTCGAGTTGAAAGTACGGTATAAATCCCTCCAACTTTATTGCAGACTTCCCAACTCGCTTCAAAGATAAAAGTTGGGACTATCTTCTCATTCTCCATTAAGATGCATCTTATTTTGGGCGCAAAGATAGTGAAAAATTGTTAACCACCAACTTTCCAAGCCATTGATTGCGACAAGCACCTCGAAATTCTTGATGTAAATCAAGTATGGGGGCGGAAGGGGAGTTCTTGCTCCGTAAACTACGCAAGCGAACAAAGTTCGAGCGAAAAGGGAGTTATTTCGCTTTGCGAATGTAAAATGTAAAATGTAAAATGTCCGAGCGGTCCATTCGCGAAGCAATGACTAAATAGTCAAATAGTCAAATAAATAGTAAATCGTAAATAGTAAATCGTAAATGTATTTCCATTCTTTTTCTTGGATAAAAACGCGATAATTGCAGTTTTATCACTATCTTTGCGACCATAAATGAGGAGTAACTTGATGCAACAGGAGAAGAAGAACATCGGAGTGCTTTTCGACAGGATAGCAGGGAAATACGACTTCCTGAACCATCTGCTGTCACTAAACATCGATAAATGGTGGCGCAGAAAGGCGGTAAAAACCGTCATAAAGAAACAACCGAATGGAGGGAAATGCCTGGATGTGGCCATTGGCACAGCCGACCTGTCCATCGAACTGGCACGACAACTGGAAAGGAAGAAAGTCACATACCAAATCACGGGCATCGACCTTTCTGCAGAGATGATGCGCATTGGAGAGGAGAAGGTGAAGAAACACGGTTGGCAGGAACACATCAGTTTCATGTTGGCAAGTGCTCTCGACATTCCCTTCAGCGACCAGTCTTTCGACCTGGTGACCTGTGCCTATGGCGTGCGTAATTTCTCTGACTTGGACAAGGGCTTGGCTGAGATGCAACGCGTGCTCAAGCCAGGGGGGCAGCTCATGATTCTGGAGTTCTCCTATCCGCGAAACAAGTTTATCGCTTGGGTGTATGACCTGTATTTCACCCATGTGTTGCCTGCCATTGGCCGATTGCTGAGCAAGGACAAGACGGCCTACAGCTACCTGAATCGCAGTGTCAAGAGCTTTGTGTGGGGCGAACAGATGTGTGCGCATATTAAAGACGCAGGCTTCTCACAGACGACCTTTCAGCCACTCACCTTTGGCATTACCACAATATACACAGCCACTAAAGCATAGAGCATCATGAAGCAGTTCAAACTTTGGTTCCGTATCGTTCGTCCGCAAACCCTTTTCGCCTCACTCTGTCCCGTTCTGGTGGCCCTGCTGGTAGTACACCAGTCAATGGGTCGACTGGATGTGGTGACAGCCCTCTTGACGATATTGTGTGCTATGTCGTTGCAGATCCTGAGCAATCTCATCAATGACTACTACGACTACAAACGCGGCACCGACAAGCAAGGCAGTGTGGGTTTCAAGCGTGCTCTGGCAGAGGGAATGGTAAGTGAGGGGCAGATGCGTCGTGCTTGTTATACAGCCCTCCTCATAGCCGTAGTGTCGGGAGCCATACTCTGCTACATAGGCGGATGGCCCATCATGCTCACGGGTGTTACAGCCATCCTGTTTGCCTGGTTATATACTGCCACGCCCTACTCTCTCTCCTACCTTGGCATTGCCGACATCTTTGTGCTCCTCTATTATGGCATCATTGCAGCTTGGGGCACCGCTTGGCTCCAGTACCAGTCGATGGAGACACCTTTCACCGCCCTCCGAACCACCATATATGCAGGTGCCGTGTGTGGACTCCTATCGATGTGTGTGTTAGCCATCAACAACATTCGTGATATCGACGACGACCGCCTGTCTGGGAAGCACACTCTACCCGTGCGCCTGGGTAAGAAGGCTGCTCTCGCCCTACTGGGCATCATTGTGTCACTCACTCCCCTTTGTGCCTGGCTCGCATTTGGATGGGACTGGCCCATGCTGGTCATCATTCCTGCTGCATACCTCTATTACAGGGTACTGAAAGCCGAAGGCGCCCAATACAACCTCTGCCTCATGATGGCGGGCATCGTCAATCTCATCTACACCTCCCTTGTATGGCTGAGCCTGTTTTGAGTGTATAGTTTAAAAAAACAAGCGAAGTTGTTAGAACTCAAGTCCGACTTAGAATCCTATTCGATAAATCGGATTTCACTTCAGCAGATTCTCTTTTGCCTGAGGATTGTTCTGCCAAATCGCGTCGACTTTGGGACAACTGTCTTTCTCCGGACAACTGCCACAAGTCTCCATCTTCTTGCCTACTGCACATTTTCGTATCTCACACAACGAGCTGCAAAACAAAGTTTTGACACCGTTCATGCGGCATCCCTCGCAGTTGATATGCTCTGGAAGGATTGATGCATGATTCAACTCCGACCAAAGTTTAGCAGTTTTTTCACGAAGAGACTGATCATTATTCTTTGTCGCAATATATGCGTCGCAGTTCTCGCAGTTTAGCCCACAGATACCTATCATTTTACTGATTTCGGTTCCTCTGGTTATCCGGAAAGTACAACGCTTTCCCCCTCTGAGGATAGTGTTAACAATCTGAACATCAAATTCTTTATCAGGCTCAAGTTGTGACAGAATATATAAAATGCTCTGGCGCGAACATTCGCATTGTTCCGGACAACTTCTCATCCCACACTTAACTTTCGGGCAGGAACATTCCAAATAACTCAGTTCATACACCTTCCCAGGGACGATAACTTTACCTGTATAGGATTTGTTATTGTACGCTTCCGCATAGATTCTGTCAAAATCCCCGTTATACTTGTCATATATTTGCTGATGCATCGGGAGGACAGAATCCTTAACGCACTCTATGGCCTCTTCGCGGTAATTAAGCTCTTTCTTCATGATTCTTTTCACACGTGTACATTCCGATTTATCTGCCTGCAAAATTACGATTAGATTTTCATTCAGCAAAACTTTGAGGTGGAAATCAAACGACAAACGACAGGGGCGACAACTGTCGTGTCGCCCCATGTTTCGTGTCGTCATTTCTTCACATATAGCTCCATTGTCGAGTTGCTCAGTCAGGTTTTTTGATACCCATCGTTGGAGCATGCGCCTTACTGAATCCCCCTTTACATCGGGCTTCAAGGCCTTTGCGTCCTCAAAAGAGAAGGTGTCGGGCAGACTTGCAAGTAGTCTATCGTTTTGACTTTTTGAGCTATTGTTGAAAGCCGTTTTTTGCTCTGCCAGCTGCTTCAAAGTGCCTCCGAAGAACCGTAATTGCTCTCTCAGCGTGTATTCTGCGATGAACAACGACTACAATGAAAAGAGTGTTATTGAAGCGTTCGTGGGAAGCCCCTACATTAAAAACCCAATAAGCGAAGCCATGTGGCCTCGCTTATTCTGTTCGGTAAATTGGAATTTATAAGTCTAAAATAGACTGT
>JAGCVH010000073.1 GCA_017962495.1 Bacteroidaceae bacterium | reverse complement strand
TGGAACGTCGAAAATGGTCGAATTTTAAGCCTGAAATGACGGGAACATAGGGCATAATTTAGGCATATTTCTCTATTTTACCGACTTTCTTAATACTCTGTGTATAAAATAGTTAGGAGTAATAATTTGCCATTATATTGCGATGACATCGCCATGAGCAGGGCAAATTTCACACTGGTGGGTGTCTCTTTCTTTTTACCTGTCATCACATGGAAGAGTGTGCCACGGCGGTGACCTATTACTGCCATGCGGTTGATGAGACTGCCTAATACCGGGTCGTTGAGCTTGTTTGCAAAGCAGCGATTTCCCCTTGCCAAAGTCACCTATAATGGCACTCATAAGTATCTTGTGACCATCCTCGCCTGTTGCATGGTGGAAACGGATGTTCTCGGCATAAGTGGCCAGCACGCGCTTCATCTCCTTCCAAAGCCCCTTTACGGGCTCTCTAGTGGCACTTTTTATGATTTGCGAGACCTCTTTTTCACTCAAACCGAAGCTGGGTGTGATGCTCTGCAAAAGGTTGGCATCGTTGTCACAAATGCCACGAAGGCAACTTACAACCCTGTGAATGAATGTGTTACGATTCCCGACTTCGGGTTTTCCACCCATAACACTTACCAATTTTTTTGACAATTTCGCTATATGGAATGCCCATGTATGTCGACGACACGACACGACAGTTGTCGCCCTTGTCGTTTGTCGCCTCGGAATCATCTCCCCTGTCCGTCTTCTCCATGTTTGCGGAATCGTCAAAACCGCCATAAAATATTAAAGAAATACTTGAAAAAATGCATGTAAAACTTGAATAGTTAAAAGATTATCACTATCTTTGTATAGTGGTAGAGAGAGGAATCCCAAGGGACTGGTCGCGACATCCCAAGGCCTTCTGACGGAAGCCCTAAACCTTATTATTTATTAGAGAAATGGAGTTAAAAAGAAGTTAAAGGGGAGTTAGCTTCGCGGAGTTCTTGCTTTCGCAAGCGTCACCCTTCGGGATGCCGAGCGGTGAATTATGAATTGTGAATTCAATAATATTATTCTCTTTTTTGGTAGTTTGTTTTCTTATTTGTAATTTTGCCCTGAAATAGGAGGGTTATGAAGAAAAAGGCGTTACTGACTGGCGTTTTACTGCTTTCGATGGTACTGAAGGCTGGAGGTCCGTGGAAGATGCAACTCACGAACAAGGAGGAGCAGATGGACCTGAAACTGGACCTCTACGAGGAAAGCATCGACGTGCCTGGGATGGAACTCTTCGGTCCCATGAATGGGTTCCTGGCTGGGAAAGGCGTGTATGGGACGTGGATGGTGACTTCGTTCCAGATCAAGAATGAGAAGGAGGCTACCTTGCGACTCTCTAACGACCAAGGTAGCGAGACACAAAGCATACAACTGACTTGGCAGAACGATTCCACCTACATGATGGAACTGAAGGACGGAGTGGTCGTGAAGAAGGTTGTAAACAAAAAACTGGTGAAGATTCCTGCCCGAATCGTACTCAACAAACTGCCCTAACACAGCAGGGCGGACTCCCCCCTTTTTTTATAAGAAAATAAGCGGAAAGATTTAGGCCGTTGCCATACGAATGAGACAGGTCAGATAGGCGAGATAGGCAAGCACCATGATAACGCCCATCCACCTGCTTATACGACGGAAAGCCAAGGCAAACGCAAATAGCAGAAGTGGACCTCCGAGGAACATGGCTATGTCGAGAGGCATAATACCATCGACCTGCATTGGGCGAATGAGTCCTGCCGTTCCTAAGACAAAGAAGACGTTGAAGACGTTACTGCCAACAACATTCCCTACTGCCATATCGTGACGACCCTTGAGGGCTGCAACGACACTTGTTGCAAGCTCGGGAGCTGAAGTGCCTCCTGCCAGAATGGTAAGCCCGATTACTGCCTCGCTAATGCCAAACTCAACAGCGATATCCGAAGCAGAATTAATCAGCACACGACCGCCTACGACCAGCAGGCCTATTCCTGAAACAATCTTGAAGAGGATGAGCCAAGTGCTGTCCTTGACTTCCTCTACCCTCATCCCCTCCTTATCGCGCATAGCAAGGCGATAGTTGTAATACATGAAGAGGGCAAAGCAAGCACAGAATATCAGGGCATCATAGCGCGTGAGCATGTTCTCGCTCTTGTGCCAAATATATGTGTCGAAACAAAGCAGGCAACAAATAGCGGCGGCAACAAAGCTCAAAGGAATATCTATCTTCAGCGCCCTGCGCCTGACAGGAATGGTACTTACAAAAGCCGAGGCTCCGAGTATGACAAGGGAATTGAAGATGTTGCTACCCATGATGTTTCCGACCGACATGTCGCCACTGCCCTTCAAAGCAGAGAAGAAACTAACCACAAACTCGGGCAGACTCGTACCAAAGGCAACTACCGTAAGGCCTATCACGGCTTCGCTTATCCGGAACTTTCTTGCCAAGCCCGATGAGCCTTCAACCATCGTGTCGGCGCCTTTGATAATGAGGACAAGACCTATAACAACTCCTAATATATCCAGAAACATTTCCATATTCAGTCGGATTTGACTGCAAAAGTACAAAATAATTCACAATGGACAATTCATAATTCATAATAATTGCGTACCTTTGCAAATAATTTCAGTCAAATGCAATGAGACATTCTACCTTATTATTAATAGGACTGAGTCTGCTGATGCTCACGAGTTGTAAAGACTGGTGGAAGCAGGGCGAGACTGAGGATGGGGAAAAACAAGACACCATCATCGTCCAACCACCTGTAACCGCCCTACCCGACTCCACCATCTGGGGACACTTGGGCGAGGACAGTGGTATGTCGGCACTCGAGTTCATTACTGACGCAGGAGACACGCTGGAAATCTATCGTTCCGACCCCTACACAGGCGAGGACGGAAGACTCTTAGGCGACATCCGCAACTACAAAGACCACTTTGCCATCACCCTCGCACCTGGAGGCGAAACCATGCTTACAGCCATCAACGCGACACAGTTGGATGAGGTGTGGAACAAGGCACAGACAGAACCTTACGACGGATGGACAATCTGGAACGGACAAATCGTACTGAGCAGTCAGCAGAAGCAGGAAGTGGGAATCGTCAATAGACTCGACACCATGAACATCGAATGGCTCGACAGCGACTCACTCGTAATCCGAAATCACATCAACCAACTGATTAAGTTCGAACCGACAGAGTAATATGGGAATGAAAGCAACTATGATCCGATGCCTGGATTGCGCCAACGGCACCTACATGCAGTGGTTCTCCAATCCGATAATATGCTTTTGCAAGGCCTATGAAGAGCGCTTCGTGGCTGAGTCGAGACACAACTGCGACGAATATGAAGAGCGCACAACTCCAGGGGAAATCGAGCACTTCGACGAATACGAGGACGAGGAGGACTAAACGAATGAAATAACATTTTTTGTGATTTTTAAACCCTATTTAACGAAAATCATTATTCACGATATAAAATTTATTCATAAATTTGCAGCGACTAACAGATCTAAACACAATTATTAACTAAGATAAAACAGATGAAAATTAAGAAGATTGCACTCATGATTGGCTTCTCAGCGATGGTTCTTCCTACTTTCGCACAGTATGAGAAATACGAGGGAAACACGGACTTCACTAACGATGAGGAACGTTACAAAATTTCCTATATCGGACAGGAACAGATTGCCGATCCTGCGAAGCAAGTTGGTGGATACATCACAATGATGCAAATGTACTACAGCTCGCAGAACTGGAACGAGATGTACGAGAACTGGAAGTGGCTCATCACCAATGCCCCCATCGCAAGCGTTAGCCTTTATGCACGTGGCGCCGTTATGCTGGGCGAACTCATCAAGGCTGAAACCGTTGTTCCAAAGAAGAAGCAATACCTCGACGAAATGATGTCGCTCTTCGACACACGTCTTAAATACCTCAAGTATCTGAATGCCTCCATCCCCGAAGGCAAGCGCGGACGTGCCACAGAAGGCGACGTGCTCATCGCCAAGGCCAACTACTACCACATCTATGGCTATGGTGTTGACAACGAGTACACTTACAACAAGATTTACGACATGTATGCCAAGGGCATCAACGCCATCAACGAGGAAGGCGGACGCGAAGTGAAGGGTGCCTACATCCAGTACTTCTTCTCCGTAAGCCACGAACTGTACAAGGCTTCGAACGAGTACTATCGCGAGCAGTTCCTTAACGACTACCTCTCTTCAACGGAGGTTTGTGAGAAGATGCTGCAATTGGCAAAAGAGGAAACTGACCCCGATAAGGCACAAAGCATTGTTGACGAATACGACCGTCCGCTGGCTGTAATCGAACAAGTGTTTGCCGAGTCTGGTGCTGCCAACCGCGAGCAACTGATAGCCCTCTTTACCCCCAAGGTAGAGGCTAACAAGGAGAATCTGGAATACCTGCGTAAGGCTATGACCGTACTTGCTGCCAACGAGTGCGACGATACCGAGGTTTACTACAAGGCCGCTGAGTACGCCTACAACATCGAGCCCACCTATGAGTCGGCTATCGGTATGGCAAGCTGGAGCAAGCAACAAGGCAAGATGCAAGACATGCTGAAGTACTACGAGAAGGCTATCGACCTGTGCCAGACCGACGCTCGTCGTGGACGCATCAGTCTCGTTATTGCCAACAGTCTTATCAACAGCAAGCAGTACACCGGTGCCTTGGTTTATCTGGACAAAGCTATGGGTTACGACAACAACCTGACAGGTCAGGCCAGCATGAAGAAAGCCGCTGTTTACACCGCACTCGGACAATATCCTCAAGCGCTCACATTCTGCGAGCAGGCATCTGCTGCTGACATCACCGTTAGTGGTTCTGCCAATCGTCTGGCAAGCAAGATTCGTGAGGTACAAGCCAATGCTGCTGCAAACGCACGTGCAAAGGCTGCCTACGACGCATACGTTGCCAAGCAGAAGGCTGAGGAAGACTTCTGGGGTGGAAAGAAATAACCTAAGTTGAGAAAAAACTCTATCTGAAGGATTTCGGTGGAGACTGTATTTTATAGCTATGAAGAAGCCCTTGGATGTGAATCCAGGGGCTTTTTCTTTGTACCTATGTCTTAGACGAGAAAGCCTTAGGCCTTATTTCGGAGGACCTTAGGCGCAAACGAATCGAACCTCAGGCGCAAATGAATCGAACCTCAGGTGCAAATCTGGAAGACCTCAGGTGCAAACGTCATCACTTGTACAGCTTATTGCCCAAGGTTGTAGAACTTATCGTTTAAGGTTGTACAATCTCATCAGCAAGCATAATAAAGCCCCACACCAAGGAAGCATGGGGCAAATTATTCAAATAAGTTTAAGACTTCGCTTACCTTATCAGCACCTTGACTTTTTGTCGAGCTTTATCACTCACTTAATCAGCACCTTACGGGAAGCTCCATTGGGATAACGCAGGATGTAAATACCACTGCGGAAGGAAAGACGATGGAGCTGGTCGGCATAACAGCGAGTCATCCAAACACCATTGGAGGAATAGACGTTAACAATCTTCTCGCTTTCGGGCAGGTCGTCGATATAGTCAGCCAAAGTGGAGAAATACTGCGACTCACTCCAAGGGCTGTCGATGTAGTCCTCTGGAATATCCGCCTGTGCCTTAACGTGGAACTCCAACTCACTGCTGGGCATGAGGCCTTCGATGTGAACAGACGTCTCCTCCGTAACGCCTTCCTGAATAATGGCACCATTGCGAATCAGTTCGTAGGCATACTTCGTGGCGTAGTCAACGCCTTCCCATTCTATGTCGAACTGGTCCATCATGATGTTCTCTGGCTCACGAAGCACAGGTGCCTCGAGTTGCCCGTTGGTCATGAAGCAAACCGTAACAGTTCCGTCTTCGTTCTCCGTGATATTACGCAAGGGCTTGTGCAAGAGTCCTCCCGCGTAAACAACAGCCGCAGGCGTGGTCTCGTCAGTCAGGTTGTAGTTATAAGTGTCACCAGGGAAGAGGTTTCCGGCAAGGGTAGCACGCCATTCTGGTACAGAATCGGCTGAGTTAGTGCCTCGATAGCAATCGTTAGCGGCTATGATGGTCATGCGTTGATGATCTGCTACGGAGTTAACGCGATTGCGACTCCACAACGAAGCGTCATAATCGACATGAGTCACTTGCAAGCCGTGTCCCATGCGCCCAATATAATCGTCCCAGCCCTTCTTTTGACGGTTCTCGATGATGTAATACTCATTGGCAGAGGCTGTGTTCTGAATCTTATAACCAAAGCCTCCGTCGGCAAAGCAAGGGATAGTAAGTACACATGGTTCGTTCAAGTCTATCAACTTGCGCCAGCCCATGAAATCACGCTCATAAGCCGTGTAGTTACCCGGATTATAGCCATTGTTGCCATATTCTCCATAGTCCATCACACTCCAGACGTCCATACCAAAGGCTACGTTCTCCGTATCGTAGAAGTCGGGCAAGCCAAGCGCGTGACTAAGTTCGTGGATGAAGACGCCCACACCATCGGCTTTACCATACATGACTCCATCCACCCTGCCGGCAGGACGCAATTCGCTAGTGACGGCATTGGTGGCAAACACACGCCCGTTTATGGTTTCGCTCTTGGTAACCTCCTTAGGCCAAATAAGGTCACTATCAGAACCAGAGTAGTTTTCGCCAAAGCCTGCGAATACGAAGAAGACCATGTCGATGGTGTTGTTCCCGTCGTTGTCGAACTGATTCCAATCACTATACACCTCCATCGCCTTGGATATAGCATCGCTGGAGAACTTGCTGTAGTTCACGTCTCTCTGAGACAAGACAGAATCGACAAGGACATCGCCTTCCTCGAGCTTATCCTTTGTAACAATCTGATTTCCAACCTTTACACGATACTTGTACTTGTTGGTGCCATAATAAGCATAATTCTTGTCAAGTGTGACAGGACCTATCACCTGGAACTCGGGCAGGAAGGCAGAATCGCTCTGCTCAACGAAGAAGTCGCGAATACTTCCGTGACTGCCATGAGCCGTATAGAGACGTCCGTCCTTGGTTCCATTACAATACTTCTGATAGTATTCTATCACTCCCTCGTTTGTGTCTGCAACAGAAAAGGCCTTATCGGCAAAAGCCACCAAAACGACGGGAACCTTCTGCACGCCTTTAGCCTTGAGGGGGGCTGTGGCTTGAGAACCTACCCTGCGAGGAGCCAACCGAACTTCACCAAGCAACGAGGTTTCCATCATGCTACATTCAGGACGAAGCATACGGAAATCATCGTCCCATCCCTCTTGAGCCTGCAAAGGCAAGCCCATCATCAGGAGCAGACATATTCCTATAAGATATCTCATTCTATTCATGTCTTTATTCAGTTCATTACATAATGCCTTGCAAAAATAGGGATTTTAATCGAAACGGACAAAAGATAAGGACAAAAAAAGAGGTTACCCCTTGAAAGAGCAACCTCTTAAGTGGAGAATATCGGAATCGAACCGATGACCTCTTGCATGCCATGCAAGCGCTCTAGCCAGCTGAGCTAATCCCCCAAATGCGAATGCAAAGTTACGCAGAAGTTCTTATACAGCCAAACGTTTCAACGTTTTTTTATCCCTCAAGCCTCAAAATTGTTCAAGATAGGCAATTCGGCTTTCCGTCGAAGGATGGGTACTGAACATATTGTTCAGGAAACTCGTTATGCCCGACGTCAGCTTCTGGGGATGAATGATGAACAACTGTGCCACATCCTGCCTTTCGACATCGGCCAAAGCAGGATTAGCCGATATCTTACGCAAGGCACTCGCGAGAGCAAGCGGTTGGCCACACAATTCTGCACCTCCGGCATCGGCCATGTATTCACGCTTGCGACTAATTGCAAATCGGGTAAGCAGAGTGAACACATAACCAACGGTGGCTAGCAGAGCGGCAATGGCCAAAGCAATAATGATGCTTACGCCCCCACCCTTACCGTTGTTATTGCTACGGCGCGAACCACTGCCTCCATACACGAACGTGTTCCAAACCAAGCGAATGGCAATACTCGAAAGCGTGGACATAATGCCGACAAAGATAATGCTCACAATGAGCAAACGGGTGTCATGATTGCGAATATGCGTGAGTTCATGACCAATCACGCCTGCCAACTCATCATCATTCAGTCGATTACAGATGCCAGTGGTAACGGTAACGGTATAACTATCTTTATCAATACCGCTGGCAAAAGCATTCAGTTCGGGCGTATCAATGACGTTCACCTTAGGCATATCCATACCGCACGCCATAGACAGATTCTCTACTATATTATATACGCGCGGATTCTCTCTGCGTTCAAGCAGGCGAGCTCCCGTGGCTTTGCGAATCATCGACGTGTTGCTCCAATAGGCAATCATGAACCATATGACCACGACGCCTAAAACAAAGGGAATGGCTGTAAGGAAATAGCCTGTCACCTCCTCCCAATTAAAGCTGTATGGGTCGGAACCCATCTTCATCAGAATAGCAATGAAAGCATAAACCATGCCCAGCAATATGATTGGGAACATAACCAGGAGCAACATGCTCTTCATGTTGTTCGAGGCTTGCTGGGTATGCATTCCTACATACTTCATCTTCTTGGGAGTTATAAGAGGAGTTAAAAGCCTTGACTCTTAACTCCTAATCGTTTAGAACTTGATATCGGGAGCCTTGTCGTACTGAGCACGCTCTGCATCGGCAACCTCAAACATCATCTCGCGCTTGAAACCAAACATGCCGGCAAAGATGTTGCCAGGGAAGGTCTCAACGGCATTGTTCAATTCCTTCGTAGCAGAGTTGAAGAAGCGACGAACAGCGGCAAGCTTATTCTCGATGTCACTAATCTCATTCTGCAACTGCAGGAAATTCTGGTTGGCCTTCAAGTCGGGATATGCTTCAACGGCAACCTTCAAACCATTCAAGGCAGCAGTAAGTTCGCCTTCGGCCTTAATCTTATCGTCAATCGTCGTAGCGCTCATGGCAGCAGTACGAGCACGAGTAAGTTCTTCCAACAACGTCTTTTCATGTTCGGCATAACCCTTAACACTTGCAACGAGTTGAGGAATCAAGTCGTGGCGCTGCTTCAACTGAACATCGATGTTCGCAAAAGCATTCTCACGGTTATTACGAAGTTTTACAAAGCCATTGTAAAGGCTGATCAGGTAGAGAGCAAGTAAGACTACTACCACAATAACAATAATCCAAGTTGTCATCGTTCTTAATATTTAAAGTGGTTAATTCTATGACATAAATCATACAAATATAAGACCAAAAGATGAAACATGCAAGAGAAAACAAGAAAATTTCACTTTAAATGCATTTTGTTGAATTATTTCTTGCATTTAGTATCTCGTTTCTCATTAAAGTAGTAACTTTGTCATGTGAGAAAGGAGCAGAGGCTCTGAAACGAACAGCCGCACAAGGTTTGACTGGGATACTCATCAAATTATTACTGAAAACCGAGAATGCTTACGCACTCCAATGGCGGGCCGCGCCCTGTGAAGGGTAGTACGCGAGTACCGGCGGATTACAAAGGTTGCGGGCGCTCAAAACATGTTAGCTCGGAGTTTCATCACATCACCAAGTGCGGCTTTTATATAAGAAAAGGACTACCCCATCGGGATAGTCCTTTCTTTTTCAGTAGAGAACCGGCAATTACCAAATTCTCATAGAAGAGAGATTAATCTTACTTCACCTTAGCTACGATAGCCTTGAAAGCTTCGGGATAGTTAACAGCGAGGTCGGCAAGAATCTTGCGGTTGATCTCGATGCCAGCCTTGTGCAGGCCACCCATCAACTGGCTGTAGCTCATGCCTTCGAGACGTGCGGCAGCATTGATACGCTGAATCCACAAGGCACGGAAAGTGCGCTTCTTATTGCGACGATCGCGGAAGGCATAGGTCAGACCCTTCTCCCAAGTATTCTTGGCAACGGTCCAGACGTTCTTGCGAGCGCCAAAGTAACCGCGGGTCAACTTCAGAATTTTCTTTCTCTTAGCTCTACTGGCTACATGATTTACTGATCTTGGCATAGTTTTGTTCTTTTTTGAATGTTAGCGCCTTTCCGTCAGGAATGGTCTTTGAGGCTAAACATTCGGTTAATAACTTTAGTAATAGAACTCTTTCCTGGCAATATGTTAACGGAGGCTCAGGAGGTCGCGGACCTGCTTCATGTTCTCAGTCACTACCAAGTCGGCATGCTGAAGATTTCTCTTCTGCTTCTTGGTCTTCTTTGTCAGGATGTGGCTATGATAAGCGTGATGGCGCTTTACCTTACCACTGCCGGTGAGCACGAATCTCTTCTTTGCACCGGAGTTTGTCTTTACTTTTGGCATTTTTTTGTTTTTGTTTAATTAGTTATTATTAATAGAGTGGCAACGCATATACCGGGCGTTACGCACCTTCTTCCTATTTATTTATTAATCATCGAAGTCTTCGCCTTCAACCTTCGGGCCAGTATATTCCTTGCGAGCCTTCTGCTGAGGAGCTTTCTTCACAGGAACAACCACAGGCGTTTCTTGAGTTTCGGCAGACTTCTTGGTTTGTGAAGCCGTTTTCTTAGGAGCGATGAACATAATCATGCGCTTACCTTCGAGTACTGGCATCGACTCTACCTTTCCGTACTCTTCCAGGTCTGCAGCAAAGCGAAGCAGGAGAACTTCGCCTTGTTCCTTGAATAGGATGCTGCGTCCCTTGAAGAAGACATAAGCCTTCACCTTGTCGCCGTCAGCAAGGAATCCTATCGCATGCTTCAACTTGAAGTTGTAGTCATGGTCGTCGGTTTGAGGTCCGAAACGGATTTCCTTTACATTCACCACCGTCTGCTTGGCCTTCATCTCCTTTTGCTTTTTCTTTTGCTGGTAGATGAACTTCGAGAAGTCGATGAGTCGGCATACGGGAGGCTCGGCATTGGGACTAATCTCTACCAAATCCACACCACGTTGCTCTGCTATCTGCAGTGCTTTGTGAACAGGAACCACGGTCGATTCAATGCCATCACCAACAATACGCACCTCGCGAGCACGAATCTGTTCGTTTACACGATACTGTTGTTTTTTGTCGTCTTTCTTCATTATTAATTCAAAACGGCTGCAAAGATACAACAATTAATTTATAATTAAAAATTAATAAATAAAAATTTGCTGTATCTGTGCTAAATATCAATACTTTTCAGTTAATGCACGTACTTCGTCATTGATTTTCTTGGCAAATTCGTCAACAGTCATGGTTCCCTGACCACCACCGCCTTGCTTGCGGAAGTTTACAGTTCCGTCTGCTTGTTCCTTCTCGCCCACGATGAGCATATAAGGCACACGCTTCAGTTCGTTGTCACGAATCTTACGGCCAATCTTCTCATTGCGATCGTCAAGCACAGTGCGAACGTCTTGAGCTTCAAGTTCCTTGCACACCTGCTTTGCATAATCGTTGAACTTCTCCGAGATGGGCAGTACTGCAACCTGGTCAGGAGAGAGCCAAATGGGGAAATGCCCGGCAGTATGCTCGATGAGCACTGCTGTGAAGCGTTCCATAGAACCGAAGGGAGCACGATGAATCATTACTGGACGATGCTTCTGATTATCTTCACCTACATATTCGAGCTGGAAGCGTTCGGGCAGGTTATAATCAACCTGAATGGTACCCAACTGCCAACGGCGTCCCAGAGCATCCTTCACCATGAAGTCGAGCTTGGGACCATAGAAAGCGGCCTCACCAAGTTCGGTAGTTGTCTTTAAGCCCTTCTCCTCGCAAGCCTCGATAATAGCGCGTTCGGCGTGTTCCCAAACCTCGTCACTACCGATGTACTTCTCCTTATCCTCGGGATCACGCAAGCTTATCTGAGCTTCAAAGTTCTCAAAGTCAAGCGCACCAAAGATAATCTGAATGATTTCCATCACGCGAATGAACTCATCCTTAACCTGATCGGGACGGCAGAAGATGTGAGCATCATCCTGCGTGAACGATCGAACACGAGTAAGTCCGTGCAACTCACCACTCTGCTCATAACGATAAACGGTTCCAAACTCAGCCAGACGCAAAGGAAGGTCCTTATAAGAGCGAGGCTTCGAAGCATAAATCTCGCAATGGTGAGGACAGTTCATGGGCTTCAGCATGTACTCTTCTCCCTCCTCAGGCGTATGGATGGGTTGGAACGAATCCTTGCCATAGTGAGCGTAGTGTCCACTGGTTACATATAGGTTCTTACCACCAATGTGCGGAGTGATAACTTGCTGGTATCCATAACGTTTCTGAATCTTCTTCAAGAAGTCCTCAAGGCGAAGGCGCAAGGCTGTACCTTTGGGAAGCCATATGGGCAATCCCTTACCTACGCGCTCGGAGAACATGAACAATTCCATCTCCTTACCAATCTTGCGATGGTCGCGCTTCTTCGCTTCTTCGAGTAATACGAGATACTCGTCCAGCATCTTCTTCTTGGGGAATGTGATACCATAGAGACGAGTCATTTGCGGACGCTTCTCATCGCCACGCCAATATGCAGCAGATACCGACAATATCTTGCAAGCCTTAATGGCAGCTGTGCTGGTCAAGTGAGGACCACGACAGAGGTCGGTGAAGTTACCTTGAGTGTAAGTAGTAATATGTCCGTCCTCGAGGTCGGCAATGAGTTCGTTCTTATAGGTCTGACCGTGGTCGCCAAAGAACTTAAGGGCGTCGGTCTTAGAGATGTCCTTACGCACCAATTCCTCCTTACGCTGAATCAGTTCCATCATCTTCTTCTCTATCTCAGGGAAGTCGCTTTCGCGAATGGTTACCCCTTCGGTAGGCATAACGTCGTAATAGAAACCCTGTTCGATGGCGGGACCAATACCGAACTGAATACCAGGATAAAGCTCCTGCAGGGCCTCAGCCATCAGGTGGGCAGAGGTGTGCCAGAAGGCGTGTTTTCCTTCTTTGTCGTCCCACTTATAAAGTACGAACTGAGCATCCTCGTTAATGGGGCGATTCAGTTCTACGGTTTCACCATTAACGCCACATGCAAGCACGTCCTGTGCCAGACGAGGCGAAATGCTCTCTGCAATCTGTAGGCCAGTCACGCCTGCTTCATACTGGCGAACTGAACCATCAGGAAAAGTAATGTTTATCATCTGTACGTATACGTTTTATCAATGCGGGTGCAAAGATACGAATAAGTGAGCAAAAAAACAAACAAAGTTTGAGAAAAACTTGCATCCGACAAGCCACGATTGCTCTTCCTCAGGTCGATGGTTGCTCAATCATCCTTCAATGCTCCTACAACCTTCGGACAAAACTCCTACAACCTTCGAACATAACTCCTAAGACCTTCCGACAACAAGACCTATGTCTTCCGGTTTTGCACCATAGGTTCGATTCATTTGCACCTGAGGTTCGATTTGTTTGCACCTGAGGTTCAATTCATTTGCGCCTTAGGTCCTCCGAAATAAGGCCTAAGGGTTTCGCGTAGAAGGCCTAAGGGTTCCGTGCAGAAGGCCTAAGGGTTATGAAAACCGAGATTACTATTTCGCGTTGGAATACCTTTTAATAAGGTTATAGGCACTATACAAGCCAAGTTCTCCTGCCTGACTTAAATCGCGAAGACCCTCCTCGCGATGACCATCGAGCAAACGCACAACACCTCTGTTATAATAGGCTTCGGGGAACTGAGGTTGCATCTCAAGAACGCGAGAATAAGCCTCGATGGCGTGGTCATACTCGTGCAGATAGACGTAAATGTTACCTATATTATATTGCGCGTAAACCATATCTGGCTCCAACTCAAGCACTTTGTGCAAGTCGTCTAATGCCTGACCATAGCCAATGCGGGCTTCATTGGTGGGTGACAAAGGTGCCGAGCCCTTACCCGAAGAAACCTGTAACAATGCACAACGCACCTGAGCACGAAGGAAATAAGACAAACAAACGAGGGGCTGAAGTTCTACAGCACGATTGAGGTCGGATAGGCAGGCATCGAAATCGCGCAAGTGATAATAATCCATAGCACGACGAAGGTGGAGACCAGTGGTTTCAGGACTATCGCCCAAGACTTCAGTTACAGCCGCCACATCGGCAAAGTGCTGTTGCATACGCTCTTCCGAGGCATTGGCTTCGGCATTGGAGAGATAGAGCGGAAGCGGAAGCTGACCCGACTGGTTGAATTGTTCGATTGTGCGATGATAAGGGATGTAACTTACCAATTGCGTAGCTTGTTTGTAATACGTGAGAACATAGAGGGGAAGCGGCATCATATCGGTCTGGCGATTCTGGACTTTTCCACGATACTCGCTTGCATACTCCTCGCGTTCTGGCTCTTGCGTGTCGGCTTCCACAATTTTATTATAGTCTTCAGGATTACGTTCACTCTTCTTTCTGGTCTTGGATTTGCTCTTATAAGTACCCGTTCGCTTCTCCATCTCCGCCTTAAGGACCTTAAACTCATCGCGTTCTGCACCATAGACATCGCCTAACTTACGACGAATTTGAGCACGTGTCTGATAACCTGTCCAGAACTCCGGATAGTCATTGATAACTGCCGTAATGTCGCGGAGTGCTCCTTTGTAATCACCCGTCTGGTCAAGCAAGAGAGCACGATTGTAGAGGGCAATAGTGTTGTCTGGTTCTTGTTTGAGAACAAAGTTAAAGTCCTCGATGGCTCTGTTGTCATCACCAACCTGAGCGCGAAGAAGTCCGCGATTGAAGTGTCCAAGATAGTTGCCAGGCTCAATCTCGAGCGCAGCATCATAGTCGGACATAGCCCCGCGAAGGTTTTGTTGCTGGAAGCGAGAAAGAGCACGATTGATGTAAAGGCTTGCATTACGGGGAAGTTGTACGATAGCTTTATCGAGACACTCCTCACCTTCCTTGTATTGCCCTCGATTAAGGACCACCATAGCCTTCATGCTCCAAGCAGGACCTTCGAAAGGATTAACCTCAAGAGCGCGGTCAATCCAGCTTTCAGCATTTGCCGTATCTGACTGGGCAAAGCAAACTTGGGCTTTCATCGTATAGCCTTCAGCCTCCTTGGGCCAACGGCGAATCATAACATCAAGACTACTGTCGGCTCGTTCATAGGCTTTCTGTTCCATTTGGCACAGAACAAGATTGTGAAGCGAACCCTGATTGCGAGGATTTATATCTGTTGAACGAAGATAGTCTTGCTCAGCCAAGTCATAGGCTTTCATATTGACTCGGCATAGGCCACGCAAGACATAAGGGTCTTCGGTGTAGGGATTACGTTCGATTGCACTCGAACAATCGATTTCTGCTCCTTTATAATCCTCAAGATAGAATTTGGCCAAACCACGAAAGAAATAAGGCTCGGAAAGAAATGGCTTGGCATTTATGACCATGTTGAATCGCTGAATGGAAAGCACATAGTCCTCATAATAGAGGGCATTGCGCCCCATAAGCATCACGCGGTCGGTATTAATCTGTGCAAATAAGACTCCTCCTAACCTTCCCGTCAAAGGAAGGATAAATAATAGGAGAAACAGAACATACTTTCTCATAGTCTTATTGCCAAACTTTACCCCAACAATTAGATTGAGGGTAAGGGAATGTCTGTTACTTTCTCAGCTTCACCTTATACGAACACGAGAAGCGACCCTTAATCAAGTCGTTAAGGCTGCTCTTAACCATCTGCTTACGCAAGCCTTTCAAATGATCTGTAAAGACTTCACCTTCGAGATGATCGACCTCGTGCTGAAGCACACGAGCAAGATAGCCGCCAATCCATTCATCGTGTTCTTGGAATTGTTCGTCCTGCCAAGTGAGGCGGATGCGAGTCGGACGGCGAACCTTCTCATGAATGCCAGGAAGAGAAAGGCAACCTTCCTCCATGACATCGGTTTCCGAATCGTCATACTCCTCGATAAAGGGATTGATGAACACGCGTTTGAAGTCCTTGTATTCAGGCAAGTCCTCGCTGATGACATCAAGGTCGATGATAACCAGACGAATGCTTAAGCCCACTTGTGGCGCTGCCAAACCGATGCCTTCACTGCGAGCAAGTGTGTCCCACATATTTTGAATGAGTTCTGGCAATTGCGGATAAGTCTCGTCAATCTCTTCTGCCACTTTGCGCAAGACGGGTTGGCCGTATGTATAAATTGGTAAAATCACGTTAAAAGGAAAGTTGATTGGTAATGGTTAAAAGTATAGTGTTACAGGGGACGCCTCTCCATCCATCCTTGAAGGATAATGCAAGCAGAGATTTCGTCGACTAAAGCTTTGTTGCGTCGAGCCATTTTCCCTATGCCGCTCTCAAGCATAGTCTGATGAGCCAGAACACTGGTGTATCGTTCGTCCCACCAAGTAATGGGAATATCGGGCAAAGCCTTTTGTAATTGCTCGACAAACTTCTCTACGTTTTTCAGGTTCTCACTCTCTCGTCCATTGGTTTGCATAGGGCGTCCAACGACAAAGCGCTCAACGGCCTCTCGACTTACATACTCCTTTATGAAAGCAAGCAATTGTCGCGAATCAACGGTTGTTAGGCCATTGGCGATAATTTGTAAGGGGTCCGTCACAGCAATTCCTGTGCGACGGACCCCATAGTCTATAGCAAGAACTCTGGACACAAATCGTGTGCTTTAGTTCTTACTTCTTGTAAAGCAACCAAGCATCGGGATATGTTCCCATCAGGGCAGCACGGCTCTGAGCGGCTTGGTCCTTAGTGTCGTGAGTGGTAGCAACAACGCGATACATCGTCATTCCGTTGACAACTGCAGATACAATCTGGGCTGCATAACCCTTCTGAGCCAAAGTAGACTGCAGGCTCTGAGCGTTGCTCTGAAGACCAAACGAACCAACTACTACGCTGAATGCCTTCAAGCCAGCACCGCTAACAAGCGTAACAGCTTCTGTGCGAACGCTGACGTTGCTATAATCGGTAGTGGTAACGGGAGTCTGCTGCTGAGGAGTTACGGGAGTAACCTGAACAGGGGTCTGTTGCTGAGTAGTACCAACTACGGGTTGTGTCTGCTGAGCTTGAGCTTTCTCATAAGCCTTCTTGTAAGCACTCTCGCTGCTCTTGCAGCTTGTCATGGCCAGCACCATTACGAGGGCCGAACCCAAAAAGAATAATCTTTTCATAACTTAAATATGGTATATAAATGTAATTATTTTCTAAATCGCTACAAAAATACCTAATATTACGGACATAACAAAGCCTTTAAGCCTAAAAAAACGTTAAAAAGAAAGAAAAAACTTTGAACTTTGAACTCTGAACTCTGAACTTTTTGTACATTTGCCACAGATACATTACTAACCATTAATAAAAACAGCTATGAGAGCATTCAGTTATTTTGTAGCATTCGTGGGCGGAGCTGCCATTGGAGCTGCCGCTGGTTTATTGTTAGCACCTGAAAAGGGAAGCGAACTTCGTGACCGTATTGCCGAGGCACTTCGCAAGCGTGGCATACGTCTGTCCTCAAAGGAAATGAGCAGCCTCGTTGACGAGATTGCCGAAGAACTTCAACCCGAGGAAGAGTAAAGTTTAACGGGTTAAAGGGTTAACTGGTTAAAAGGTTAAAGGGTTAACGATTGAAGATGTTCGGATTCAGCGAAACCAAACAACAGATGCAAGACCTTCTGATGGAGTCCCGCGCTTACGTGGGACTTCAAAAGAAGGCTTTGCTTGTGGAGACACGTGACAAGTTATCCGTCATCCTCTCCCGCCTAGCCATTGCCGTTGTTTGCTTGGTGCTGGGTGGAATGGTCTTGTTGTTCTTTTCCTTCTTTCTGGCATACATCATCGGGCAGGCATTAGGAAGCACAGCATGGGGGTTTGCTTGTGTTACGGCTTTGGTGCTTGTGCTCTTGCTTATATTCTGGCACTACAGAACGCTGTGGATTATTATTCCCATAACCGAAATGATGAACAGTTTGTTCACCGTTGACGAGACTCCCATCGATGGAGAACAAGTGTCGGAGGAACTAAAGCAAAGTCGCACACGCATGGCATCAGGCTTTAGCCAAATGATGCACACGGGTGAAAAGCCTGCCAATCAGGTTGAATATGTCAGCAATTGGATGAGTCGTGGATTTGCCGCTTACGAAGGTTTGCGCATAGCAATAGCTATCATCCGAGCCTTTGGCAATGTCTTTGGCCGCAAACGTCGTCGTCGCAAATGAGTGACGGAAACTTTAATCGATCGCTACTGCCACACAACCCTTTCCAAAGCGGTTTGCAAGCAGGACGTTCACAAGGCAGGATGCATGCTATCAATGCCTTCAAGGAGTTCTTGATGAAATTCCATCCCGACCTTGACGAGGGTCAGTTCTTAAAACAATTGGAAGAGTTCAGACAGTTGTTATCGAAAAGGATTAAATAAGAATAGGGCATCGCTTGATGCCCTATTTCTTTTTTACTGATGTTCTGGACGAAGCAGGTCGTTGACAATCTTTACGGGATTGAAAGTTTCCAATGGAACTTCAACAAACACTGTTGACCAATCACTCATGGCTCCATTCCAAAGTCCTGGCAATTCCAAAGCCTTGAGTTCGCGTCCGTTCTTACTCTTTTGCGAGATAAAACCAGTCTGTGGGTCAACAAATTTGGGCAAATCGAAGCGTTCGCCCTTATAGTTACGAATACCACAAACAAGGTCAACGGGATTGAAGTGTGTGCCTTCCGTGAACATCTTTACGTATTCAGGATTGTTTTTATCAATCTGACTGCTCTCGAGAATCTGCAAAGAGATGCTTCCATCGGGATTATAGGCCAAGAACGGGCCACCACCAGGTTCGCCTACATTCTTTACTACTCCGCACACGCGCATAGGACGATTCAACTTCTTACGCAAGCATTCTGCCAATTCAGCATCAGACAAATCATGCAAGCCCGGAACCTTAGTGCAAAGTTCTTGCTCGAGGAAGTCTGCCATCTGTAAGAGCTCAGCACGACCACATCCTTCATCGAGTTTCTGCAAATAAGCAAACGACTTGCTTTGTAAACCAACAAGCACACCAGCAATCACTTGTTTCCATGTAACGGTAATAGGTTTCAGGCGGTCGGGTACTACATTATCGATGTTCTTAATAAAGACAATATCACTGTCCAAATCACCAAGATTACGAATCAGCGCTCCATGTCCACCGGGACGGAAAAGCAAAGAGCCATCATCCTGACGGAAGGGCGTATTATCCATATTGGCTGCAACGGTATCCGTGCTGGGCTTTTGTTCTGAGAAACTAATGTGGTAACGAATACCAAAACGCTTTTCATACTCAGGACGAATGCGCTCGACCAATGCCTCGAACAATTCACGATGCTCCGTGCTAACAGTAAAATGAACATCTGCCTCACCACGCGACGATGCATAAAGGGCGGCTTCTACTAAATGCTCTTCTAATGGAGTGCGAACTTCATCGTCGTACGAATGGAACTGAAGCAAGCCTTTGGGCAACTGTCCATAATTCAAGCCATCAGCACCCAGAAGGCAAGCAACCACACTCTTATATTCACCCGCTTCAACTAAAGCATCCACTCCACGACCTTCCACTACTTGACAAGCATCATCAAGAGCTTGGAAGAAGGCAAAATCATGTATTCCTTCGAAGAAACGACGCTCTACATCTTTAGTAGGCACATCGTAATCGGCATCAAGGAACTCGAACAAATCCTTGAACATACGACTTGCAGCACCAGAAGCAGGGACAAACTTCGTAATCTTATGACCCTCGGCCTTATAATCTTGCCACTTCTTAATGCTACATTGCTGAGCATCCTCGTCTAAAGCCAGAATACCCCGACCGACTGCTGCTGCACCAGCTAATTCAAGGAAGGGGAAACCTTTTGTAAAGTCGTTTAATTGTTGTTCAAGTTGTGCCTCGCTGATGCCTTTAGCCTCAAGCAATGCTTTGTCTGTTGATGTTAACATGAGAATTCGATTAAAAGTTTATTGACGCAAAAATACAAATAAAATACCATTTACCAATTACCATTTACCAATTTTTTCTCATTTTCTCATTCTCTCATTTTCTCAATTATCATTTTATTCGTACTTTTGTGAAGATATGAAAGAAAACGACATCATCATACAGCATATCGAAGACAGTGCCAAAGCAAATTATCGCCAGGCTCTTGACACGCTGAACCAATTGGAAAGTCGTGGACTTGTATTGCCCGATGCCTTTGGTCTCAGTGCTGTTGAGACAGACTATCAAACGGCTATTGTCATAGCTGAAGAGATAGGCATTACCCCTACCCTGCTCTTTGCGAGTATGTTCCAGAATGCCGTTCGCATGGGACTTGTTTCCATCGAAAATATAGAAGAACAATATGGCAAAGAAACTGCCAGCCTGCTGAACAATCTCTTAGGAACGGATGAATTGTTTATGCGTTCTGCATCAGTAGAGACCGACAATTTCCGTTCACTCCTTATAAGCCAGGCAGGCGATATGCGTGTCATTCTCATCCTTATTGCTCAGAGTGTGGCACTTATGCGACAGATTCGTGACACAGCTAACATTGAAGCCCAACACGAAGCAAGTAGGCAAGCAGCTTTCTTATATGCACCCTTGGCTCATAAACTGGGGTTGTACAAGTTGAAGAGTGAACTCGAAGACCTCAGCCTCAAATACCTCGAACACGATGCCTATTATCACATAAAGGACAAACTGAATGAAACCAAGCGCAACCGCGACCTATATATTGAGAGATTTGTAAAGCCCATTGACGAACGCCTGACTGCAGCAGGTCTCCACTTCCACATGAAGGGACGCACAAAGAGCATCCACAGCATTTGGCAGAAGATGAAGAAACAGCACGTCGATGTTGATGGTGTTTACGACCTCTTTGCCATTCGCATCATCATAGATGCTCCAAAGAACGAGGAACATGCTCAATGTTGGCAAGCATTCTCCATCATCACCGACATGTATCCCTCAAATCCCAAACGCATGCGCGACTGGCTAAGTGTACCAAAAGCAAACGGATACGAGAGTTTGCACATCACCGTGTTAGGACCTGAGGATAAATGGGTGGAGGTACAGATTCGTACAGAGCGAATGGACGATATTGCCGAACACGGACTTGCCGCTCATTGGCGTTATAAAGGAGTAACGGGAAGTCAAAGCGGGACTGAAGAACTATTGGCCGATATTCGTTCTGCACTTGAGCAAGGCGAATCCATCAACGACTCCGCTTCTCGTGTAAGCAATGAAGTTTTTGTATTCACTCCTCGTGGCGACCTTTTCCGTTTGCCTGCAGGAGCAACCGTACTCGATTTTGCCTATGCCATTCACACCAAGGTCGGGAACCGATGCACAGGAGCTCGCATTGGCAACCGTCATGCCGATTTAAGGCACAAGTTGCAGAGTGGAGACCAAGTGGAAATATTAACTTCAAACAACCAGTCTCCCAAACAAGACTGGCTGGGGATAGTAACCACAAACAGGGCTAAAAGCAAGATACGACAAAGCCTGAAAGAGGCTCAAGCAGGACATGTTGCACTGGCTAAGGAGTTGCTGGAAAGGAAGATGCGTAACCGCAAACTTGATTATTCCGAGGCAACTCTCATGCACACCATCAAGCGATTGGGATATAAGAACGTGACCGACTTCTACCATGCTATTGCAGAGGAAAAACTCGATGTCAACCAAGTGCTTGAAGTTTATCAGGGACAACAACGCCACGAACGGGGAGAAGAGAGTTCTGAAACGCGCTCTGCCGCAGACTTTGTGATGCAGGAGAATGCGAACGGGCCATCGGCAACAAAGGATGATGTACTCGTTATCGACCAGAACCTAAAGGGCATAGAATTCCAACTCGCCAAGTGTTGCCACCCCATCTATGGAGACGACGTATTCGGCTTTGTATCCTCAACAGGAGGTATCAAGATACACCGAACGGACTGCCCCAACGCTCAAGCCATGCGCCAAAGGGCTCCCTACCGCTTTGTGAGGGCAAGATGGGCGTCGAAACAAGGGACACAATACAGCATAACCCTACACATCGTCGGGCAAGACGATATGGGCATCGTCAACAACATCACCTCCGTCATTTCCAAGGAGGAACGCATGCTCATGCGAAGCATAAATATTGACTCGCACGATGGACTATTCTCGGGACACCTCACAGTGATGCTCGAGGACACAGAACGCCTGGCTGGTCTTATCAGGAAACTGAAGAACATTCGTGGCGTGAAAAACGTGACACGTGTATGAAAAACCCCTAAGCCTTCTTGCCGAAAGCATTAGGGGTTATTCTCAAAGACCTTAGACCTTCCGACTGAAGACCCAAATCTTATAACAAGGCAATCTATTGCTCCTTCTTCACCAACTCTGGCAACTTCACTTCCGTACCAACAAACAAGTTGCTGGCCTTCTGCATGCTGTATCCGTTGAATTGAATGATGTAGTTGATGAGCTTCTTATCACCATAATGCTCAAGGGCAAGCTTCGAAAGGTCCTCGCCCTTCTCAAGCACGTGGGTGGTCTTGGTTCCTACTATCCAATATTCACCATTAGGCACCTGAGGATAGTCGGCAGCCAACTCCTCGGGGCTCTTGGTGGGCTTAGTGGGAGTTGTCGGAACGGCTTCTATCGTATCCTTTTGCTCAACCTGAGTGGTGTCCTCGCGCTCTACTGCTTCGCCATCATAACCCTTAGGACCAAAGAGAAGGAACAAGATGAGTGCTGCAACAAGCAAAAGCATTAGAAGCAAGAACCAACGAGTGAGGTTTCTCGATTTCTTTTCCACGGCTTCAGCATCAGCGGGCTTGTCGTTTTGATTATCCATGAATGCTGCAGGGGCGCTCTGAACTTCCTCAATAGGCTCAGCCTTTGGTTCTTCTTCAACAATAGGTTCCAGAACTTTTTCTTCCACGACCTCTGGAATGGGATTAGTCTCTTCGGGAGTAGGTTCTACAACTTCGGGAGCAGGTTCCACTTCCTCCGAAATGGGCTTTACTATTGCTTCGGGTTCAGGTTCTACAACCTCTGGCTCGGGTAATACTATTTCATCAGCCTCTGGTTGAGCAACCTCGGGAGCATGCTCTACTATTTCGGCAAGGGGTGCTTGTACGGGTTCGGGAGTGGGCTCTACTATTGCATCTTCTTCGGGAAGGTCAATCTTCTCCATGTCCTCCGTCTTTGTGCCATCGTTGAGAGGTACAGTTTCAAAGTCGGCAAAGGGACGATTGACACGATCGCTTAATGCCTTTTCTGGAGCAAAGGACACCTTGGAATGGCTGTCGATGACAATGCGCTCACCAGTTTGCACATTCACACTCTCACGGCTGTTGACGGTAATAAGCTTGAAAGTACCCAAGCCCTTCACTTTTACAGGGTCTCCTTCGAGAAGACGTTCCTGAATGGTTTCAAAGACAGTACGAATAAACTGTTCGGCATCCTTGCGCTGGATGTGCTTGCGTTTGGCCAGTCCTTCAGCCAAATCTATGATAGTTATTTTGTTATCCATAGCAATCAGAGTTTATCCTTGAACATGTTACTGGGTTTAAAGCTAAGAGCCATCTTAGGCGGTACAAGCATGCGCTGTTTGGTGGAAGGGTTGATGATGACGCGCTCAAGTTTCTTCTTGACTTCGAAGTTTCCAAAGTTCATGATGGAGACCTGTGTCTCTTCTTCGAAGTGCGATGCCATCTCGGTTGTAAGTCCAGCCATCAGAGAAGTTACCTGAGAGGTTGACATCCCGAGTTTGGAGGCAATTTCTGTTACAAATTCTTTGTTGTTCATATGCGGTAAAGTTAGATATTAAAGGGATATAGGTTTGGCATAAAGGTCGAAATCATCGGCAGAAATAATGTGGCAATCGTAGAATTGACCAATGCTGAGGTTGGGATAATCAGTTGCCGAGATAAGCACTTCAGGATCTACTTCCGGAGAATCGTATTCGGTGCGACCTATGAAATAATCTCCTTCAAGGCGGTCGATGATAACGCGGAGGTCTGTACCCACCTTCTGCTCTTGTATTTCTGCAGAGATGCGTTGTTGCAGTCGCATGAGCTTGCTCAATCTGGCTTGCTTTACCTCTTCAGGAATGTCATCGGTAAATGTCTTTGCACTGTATGTCCCTGCTTCTTCACTATATGCAAAGGCTCCCATTCGTTCAAATCTTGCCCAGCGAACGAACTCCATAAGTTCTTCAAAATCGGCTTCTGTTTCTCCAGGATGACCCACCATCATGGTTGTCCTAATGTGAATGCCAGGAACTTCGCGTCGAAGCATTTCCACAAACTGATAGGTCTCATCCTTGGTGATATTGCGACGCATAGCCTTAAGGACAATACTGGAAACATGCTGCAAAGCCACATCGAGGTATTTGCACACATTCTTGCGCTCTCTAATAACACGAAGGAGTTCGGTGGGAAAATCAGTGGGATAGGCATAATGAAGGCGAATCCACTCAACTCCAGGGATATCAGATATCTGTTCGATGAGTTCGGCTATCCTGCGCTGATGATAAAGGTCTATGCCATAATAAGTGAGTTCTTGGGCTATTACCTGAAACTCCTTGACTCCTTTGCCGACAAGATAACGCACTTCATCAAGAATGTCTTCCATCGGTCGACTTCGGTGTGAGCCTGTCATCAAGGGAATGGCACAATAACTGCAATGGCGGTCGCAACCTTCACTAATCTTCAGATAGGCATAATGAGAGGGAGTGGTAAGACGACGATGATTGCGGAGTTCAGGACGATAGGTCTTACCCAAATCAGAGAGCAATTGATCCCAATCGAACTTGCCATAGAACTTATCCACTTCAGGAATCTCCCTTTTCAGTTCAGAGAGGAAACGCTGTGAGAGACAGCCCATAACATAGAGTTTACGCAAAGTTCCCTCACTCTTGCGCTGAGCCATTTGCAAAATGGTGTTGATGCTTTCTTCCTGAGCGTCGACAATAAACCCACAAGTGTTCACCACGGCAATATCCCCCTCGGGGTTCTCACTATCATGGGTAACACGATAGCCTGCAGCCTCGAGTTGAGTTATTAGGCGCTCTGAATCGACAAGATTCTTAGAGCATCCCATCGTGATGATATCAATTGTGTCGTGCATCAATTACCGAAGAGGGAATTAACAAAATCGAGACGGTTGAAGGGTTGCAAATCATCCATTCCCTCACCAAGTCCAATATAGCGAACAGGTATCTTGAATTGGTCACTTATGCCTAAGACCACACCTCCCTTTGCTGTTCCGTCGAGTTTGGTTATAGCCATTGAGGTAACATCTGTGGCAGCAGTAAATTGTTTGGCTTGCTCGAAAGCGTTCTGACCAGTAGAACCATCAAGAACGAGCATTACATCGTGAGGAGCATCAGGAACCACCTTTTGCATCACGCGCTTAATCTTCGACAGTTCGTCCATAAGTCCTTTCTTATTATGCAATCGTCCGGCTGTATCAATGAGAACCACATCAGCACCTTGTGCAACAGCACTTTGAAGGGTATCGAAAGCAACACTTGCAGGATCACTACCCATTTGTTGTTTCACCACTGGTACTCCTACTCGTTCTCCCCATATAACAATCTGTTCAACAGCGGCGGCACGGAAGGTATCGGCTGCACCAAGTACAACATTCAATCCTGCTTGCTTGAACTGATGGGCCAACTTTCCAATAGTAGTGGTCTTGCCAACGCCATTCACGCCAACAACCATGATGACGTAAGGCTTCTTATCAGTAGGAATCTGGAAACCCTCGGTGTCTCCTGTATTATTTTCTGTAAGCAGGGCTGCTATCTCTTCCCGGAGGATGCCATTAAGTTCGGCTGTAGTAACATACTTGTCACGTTCGACTCTTTCTTCAATACGGCGGATGATGTTCAAAGTGGTATCCACACCCACATCACTGGTAACCAGTACTTCCTCAAGGTTATCGAGGACATCATCGTCAACCTTAGATTTACCAGCTACAGCACGCGTAAGTTTTCCAAAGAAACTTTCCTTTGTCTTCTCCAAGCCTTTATCCAGCGTCTCTGCTTGCTCTTCCTTTGTTTTCTTTGAAAACAGATTAAAAAATCCCATAATATAACATTTTGCCACAAAGGTAGTAAATAATGTGAAAAGAGAAAAGAGGAAGAGGAAATTTATTCGATGAAATGGATAAAAAAATGCATCCACCATTACTGGAGGACGCATTAGTATGTGAGACGAAAGTCGTAATATGGATTAGTTCTTAAAGAAATCCTTCACGGCTTCGTTGGGAACCATCTGCTCGTCGAAGATGTAAGCACCAGTCTTGGGGCTCTTCACCATCTTAATCACTTTGGTATAGCTTCGGCCATCATTCTTGCCAGTCTGCAAGGAGGCCACGGTTTTCTTTGCCATAGTTTAAATTACGATTTTACGGTTTAACGTGTCGAATAGTGAATTACTTAATCTCCTTGTGGATGGTCATCTTCTTCAGAATCGGATTGTACTTCTTCAACTCCATGCGTTCGGGAGTGTTCTTACGATTCTTGGTGGTGATGTAACGGCTTGTGCCGGGCATACCACTTGCTTTGTGCTCGGTGCATTCGAGGATTACCTGCACTCTGTTACCTTTTGCTTTCTTTGCCATAATGCGATTCTCCTTTCAATTAACCGATTACCTTGATGTCTTTCCAATCACAATAGCCCTTAGCAACAGCCTGATTGAGTGCTGCATCGAGACCAACTTTGTTAATCATGCGAAGACCAGCTGCACTGATGTTAAGCGTAATCCAGCAGTCCTGCTCTACATAGTAGAACTTCTTAGAGAACAAGTTTACATCGAACACACGCTTTGTGCGACGCTTCGAGTGTGAAACGTTGTTGCCAACCATGGCCTTCTTTCCGGTAATTTGACAAATCTTAGACATTTCTTCTAATTTTCTTTTGCTATCCTAATAGCTTCTTCCAAACAGCGTGCAAAGGTACGACAATTTTCCGTAACAGCCAAACATTTTTGTAATTATTTTATTGTCACCCTGCTATATGCTGGTGCTTCCATAGGGCAAAAGTCCTTATCTTGGTATTTGAAATAGCCCGTAATGGCTATCATGGCTGCATTATCGGTGGTGTAACTAAACTTGGGAATGAATATCTTCCAATGATACTTTTCGGCATACTCATGGAAGGCATTTCGCAGTCCTGTATTTGCACTCACACCTCCGGCCATAGCTATTTGTCTTATCCTCAAGTCACGGGCAGCAAGACGGAGTTTATTCATCAGCGTATCAACTATTGCTTTCTCATATGAAGCAGCAAGGTCTTCCTTATGATGCTCTATGAAGTCGGGATCTTCCTTCATCCAATCGCGAAGGTTGTAGAGGAATGATGTTTTCAGGCCCGAGAAACTATAGTCATAACCCGGAATGTGTGGTTTGGAGAACTGAAGTGCATTGGGATTGCCCTGACGAGCCAGTTTATCGATAATTGGTCCACCTGGATAGCCTAACCCCATCACTTTAGCAGCTTTATCAATAGCTTCACCTGCAGCATCGTCAATGGTCTGTCCGATGACTTCCATATCATTATAGGCTTTCACCTTGATAATCTGCGAATTACCACCACTTACCAAGAGACAAAGGAAGGGGAACTTGGGAGGATTGTATTCTTCGCCTTCTGCTTTAATAAAGTGTGCAAGTACATGACCCTGCAGATGGTTGACTTCTATCATAGGAATACCTAAGGAAGCAGCCAAACCTTTAGCAAATGAGACTCCCACTAACAAACTACCCATAAGACCAGGTCCACGTGTGAAGGCTATAGCAGAGAGGTCTTCCCTACTAACGCCTGCTCTCTTAAGTGCTTGGTCAACTACTGGTACTATATTTTGCTGGTGTGCTCTGCTTGCCAATTCGGGAACAACTCCTCCATAGCTTTCATGTACTGCTTGACTGGCAGTAACATTACTCAACAACACTCCATCCTTAATGACAGCCGCACTTGTGTCATCACAAGAACTTTCAATACCAAGGATTATTATGGAAGAGGACCCTCCCCTCAATTCTTCACTCTTCATTCTTAATTCTTCATTTAGACAAGATCTCCACCCCATTCTCCGTCATCACAAAGGTGTGTTCCCATTGAGCACTGGGTTCGTAGTCTTCCGTTACCACAACCCATTCCGTGGGGTCATCTTCATCGAGGCAAACCTGATATCGACCAAGATTAATCATAGGTTCGATGGTGAATACCATACCTGGCACAAGAAGCATTCCTGTTCCTTTGTGTCCATAATGCTCAACATCAGGTTCCTCATGGAACTCCAACCCCACTCCATGCCCACACAGGTCTCTTACTACCGACATGTGGTTTTTATGGGCATGTTTCTGTATGGCATTACCGATATCACCAACATAGACGTAAGGTTGAGAACACACTTCCTCTCCTATTTTCAGGCATTCCCATGCCACATCCACCAGTCTTTGCCATCGGGGTTCAGTCTTTCCTCCTATGACGAACATGCGACTGGCATCAGCATAATAGCCATCGAGTATGGTTGTAACATCCACATTCAGGATATCGCCCTCCTCAAGTATCTCTGTTTCAGAGGGAATGCCGTGGCACACAACATCATTGACTGAGGTGCAACATGAATTGGGAAAACCCTCATAATTGAGTGGTGCAGGAATGCCTCCGTGCTTTGTGGTGTAGTCATATACCAGTCTGTCAATTTCCAATGTTGACATACCCGGACGGATGATTTCCGTAACCTTATCCAGCACACTTGTGTTCAGCACTCCAGCCTTGCGTATTCCTTCTATCTGTTCCGGAGTTTTTATGAGTTCCCTTGTAGGTACGAGTTTACCTCTGTTTTGTGCATCCAGAATGATGCGGTCCATCTCAGTAAGAGGTTGACCTTCGGGGATAATCCATTGGTTTTGTTTTTTCATAATAAAAAAACAGGAGTTAAGGAGTTAAGGAGTCATGGAGTTAAGCCAATACTTTTTGCTATGGGAAACGATTATAATCTTTGTCAACAATACCCTTGCAATAGGCATTGAGGGTTTTGCTGGCCTCCTCAATGGCTACGTTTAATAATTTATAAGTATTTTCGTCAATATAACCAAGGTCATTGGAAAGTATTATATAATACCGACATTCTTCCAGACTTCCTTGTGCAATGTTCAAAAAGCGTAATTTATCAGCCTTGCTAAGCTTTTTATATCCTTCTGCAATATTTGCAGGAAAAGATACGGCTGCACGCTGGAATTGAGAGCACAAAGCATACTTTTCAAAATCAGGAAAAGACTTTATAACATTATATACTAAAAGTACAAATGCATGTGCCTTCTGCCAAGCAACAATATCCTGAAATTGATATGTCATTTCTATCGGCTTAACTCCTTTACTCCTTTACTCCTTCTACTCCTTATTCACTTTAGTCCTCTTGATAATCTCCAGACACTCCTTACACTTATTGGTGACATAAGCCCAATCCTCAGCCTCCACCTTATCCTTGGGGAAGAGTTTCGAGCCCATACCCACACAATAGACTCCAGCCTTGAACCACTTGGTGAGGTTCTCCTCATCGGGAGACACACCTCCAGTTACCATAATCTTTGACCAAGGCATAGGAGCTTTCAAACCCTTCACCATATTAGGACCAACCACATCGCCAGGGAACACCTTAGTAAGGTCACAACCCAGTTCCTGAGCCTTTCCTATCTCACTAACTGTCATACAACCAGGACAGTAAGGAACCAGTCGGCGATTGCATACTGGAGCTATATCAGGATTAAAGAGTGGACCAACCACGAAACAAGCGCCCAACTGAATGTAAAGTGCTGCAGTGGGAGCATCCACAACACTACCTATGCCCAGAGCCAACTCGGGACATTCCTTTGCAGCATATTTCACACACTCGGCAAACACCTCTTGTGCAAAATCGCCTCTGTTGGTAAACTCAAAGGCTCTAACGCCTCCGTCATAACATGCTTTGATGACTTTCTTTGCCACCTCCGCATCTTTGTGATAGAACACGGGGACCATACCAGTCTCCCCTATCTTCTGCATTACTGCAAGCTTATCAAAACGACTCATTTTTCTATTTCACAATTTCACGATTTCACGATTTCACGGTTAATTGTCCAATTGTCCAATCGTCCAATTGTCCAATCCCCCTATCTTTGTACGCGTCCATTTGCACTACCACCTGCAAGGGCCTCTACTTCGGCTTCGGAAACCAAGTTGAAGTCACCATTGATGGTGTGCTTAAGAGCACTGGCGGCTACAGCAAACTCAAGTGCTTCACCCTGAGTGGACTTAGTAAGCAATCCATGAATGAGACCACCAGAGAACGAGTCACCACCACCTACGCGGTCAATAATGGGATTCAACTCATAACGTTTCGACTGATAGAACTCCTTACCATCATAGATGAGAGCCTTCCAACCATTGTGTGTGGCAGAGAAGCTTTCACGCAGGGTGCTAACCACATACTTGAAACCAAACTCCTCTTTCATCTGACGGAAGATACCTTCATAGCCACTGGCATCGGTTTGTCCACCTTCCACATCAGCATCAGGTTTGAAACCAAGGCAGAGTTCAGCATCCTCTTCATTACCAATGCACACATCCACATATTGCATCAGTGGACGCATAACACTGATAGCCTTCTCACTAGTCCACAGCTTCTTACGGAAGTTCAGGTCCACACTAACTGTTACTCCATTCCTCTTAGCAGCCTCACAAGCCAGTTTGGTCAACAAGGCAGCCTTATCAGAGATGGCAGGAGTAATACCGCTCCAGTGGAACCACTGAGCACCCTTCATTATCTCGTCAAAGTCAAAATCCTCAGGATTAGCCTCAGCAATACTCGAGTGAGCACGATCATAAATCACCTTACTGGGACGCATGCTTGCACCCGTTTCAGCATAGTAAAGACCGATTCTTTCACCACCCCTTGCTATGTACTGAGTGTTCACCCCATAGCGACGAAGAGCATTGACAGCAATCTGTCCAATCTCATGCTTTGGAAGTTTCGACACGAAGTAAGCCTCATGTCCATAGTTAGCTACAGAAATAGCCACATTAGCTTCACCACCACCAGGTATAATGCGGAACACATCCGTCTGGATGAACCTGTCATTACCCTGAGGACTCAGTCGGAGCATAATCTCTCCCAATGTTACAATCTTTGCCATATCTTATAATGTTAAATGTTTACCGTTTATTGGTTATTGTTTAATGTGGGTGCAAAGATACAAATAAGCGAGTGGAAAAACAAATTTTATAGGGATAAAGGCAAACAAATGCATGCATTTACTTTGATTTAAACACAATATAAAAGATCTACAGGTCTATATGAAACATATAGTTTTCACGAACGAGAATATCTTTCCAGTATGCAAAAGGCCATGAAGTCCGACACATGAAACGAGAGACTTTATAGAAGAAAAATAACAAGGAAACAAGCGCTTGATTACAATTACAGTTATTACAGTTATTACAGTTAATATTAAAAGGTCACACTTCTTTATAAATCCTTATATTTATTATATAATTATTTAATATATAGATAGTTATATATAATATAAAGATAATATTCACAGATGTGCAACCCTTTTAAAAAAACTGTAATAACTGTAATTGTAATTGACTGTCAGTTCTCATTCACCTAAAAGACTATAAATCAGGCATATACATTATAAATATTGATGTTCTTTTCTATTGTAAACAAACAATGGAAGCATACAGATACGAAAAAAAACATCAAAATACTGCCTTTTATATCAAAAAACCTTACGCAAAAAGATGTTTTTTATTACTTTCACCCACTTCGGCGTACAAATAAGCACTTCAACTTTTTGTCTCCTTCATTCGTTTTGAAGGATTTTTTTGCTAAAAATCACACCAATTTACTTACAAGTGAGGAATAGAAGGCAATTATTTACACATAATTGTATCTAATTGAAACGATTATTGTAATTAAGAACAGCTAAAAACTAGCGCATAAAGAATCCACTTCACGCTCTTGTTCGAGTAATCTCGAACGCTTATACAATCGAGCGCGAATGGTTGTTAATTAGATTGAAGGTATAGACTCAACCTTTTGATTCCTTATTTATACTGTAGATGTACTCCAACAGCTCTTCCCTACCCTCACGGGTTTCTGCTGAGGTAACGAAGTGTGGGGGTAGTTCTTCCCATTCCTCCTCTAAAGTCTTGAGGAAAGTATTGACATTGGCGAAGGTTTTGGCACGAGATTGCTTATCGCATTTGGTGAAAACGATGGCAAAGGGGATACCATTCTCACCAAGCCAGTGGATGAAGTCGAGATCTATCTTCTGAGGTGTGTGCCGACTATCGATGAGTACAAACAGGCATAGGAGTTGTTGGCGACCAATGACGTAATTGTGAATCATATCCACCAGTTTGTCCTGCTCTTTCTTACTGCGTTTGGCGTATCCATAGCCTGGAAGGTCGACAACCAACCAACTGTCATCTATTCGGAAATAGTTGATGAGCATGGTTTTACCCGGCATACTACTTGTTTTTGCCAGACCTTTGTGCTGGGTAAGCATGTTGATAAGGCTGCTCTTCCCCACATTCGACCTCCCAATGAAGGCATATTCAGGTTCCGTTGTTGGTGGACACTGAGTTACTGACGGACTGCTGGTGATGTAGATGGATTTCATAACGCGGACCCCCTCATATCCCCCTTAAAGGGGGAGGAAAATGCTTTGAGGAGGATATTCATTGTTTGTACTCGATTTATTATTTGAACAATCCCTTCCCTTTAAGGGAAGGCTAGGATGGGTCCCCTCTTTTTAGAAACTATAACTCAAACCCAGTGACAACCATTCCTTGAACATCAGGTAACCGTGATCCTTCTTGTAGTTCTTGGAGGAATCATCGAAACGAGGATAGGCATAGAACTTGGCAGAGAGGTACTTGTTGATGGTGAAATCGAGGGTGTTTTCCCACTCAAACAGGGTGCTGTGGAAGTTCGAGAACCAATAGAAACGACTGGTCCACATCACATTCTTCATGACCTTGATTTTAGAGTTAACAGTCAGATTTGGACCGAATTTATGAAGGAAGTGATCGCTGCGATCCTTCAAACCATAGGTCGAGGGATAGTAGTACCAGTAGTCACTCTCCAGGTTCTCAGGATCACGATGATGATTGGAGTGTAGCTTCGACACATAGGTCATGTAGTAGGCCAATGGAGAGATGTAGACTGAGAGGTCGAACTTGCCATTCTTGGACTTGTACTTGTAGTCCATACCGATGGAAATGGTAAGGTAAAGCGGGGTTGCAAAACAAGCTTTCCAGTCTATTTTGTTCTTCTCATAGAAGGGTGCCAACTGGGTGTAACTCATCACCTGACCAGTATAGAACCAATTCTTTGCAGCCTTATAACCCAACTTTGAGGTAACACGCAGGAGGTTGTTGGTAACACGCATCTTGTGGTATTCATCAGAGCTGGTGGTCTGGAAACCAAGTTGAGCCTCTAACTTATTGTCCCACTGCACTTTCTGCTTATTGTCGTAGTTAGCATTAAGGGTAAGCGTTCCTATGCCTGCATAATTATTCTCACCACCTTGGTACCAGTTGTCACTGAAGTAGGACTGTGTGAACTGAAGACTTGCACTACCCGAAGTTTTCCAGAACTTAGGTTTCTTGGGTATGAGAGGAATGGTATCGGGTACATCGGTATCCAACTCCACGACAATCGCCTTTTCAGCTAATTTGGGTTCGACAACAGTAACTGGAGCCTTTATCTCCTCACGCAAGGCAGGGGATTCCTTTAGGGTTGCTTCCGTCTGAGAGAACAACCCTGGATTCATCACATACAACTGAGCTAAAGCCCTATCCGATGCTGTGGTCTCAGGAAGAGAATACTCATCGCCAAAGCCCATTACCTGATGAACAGGACGCGAGTAATAGGTACCAGGAGCCATCACACGGAAGAAATAGGGGTTCAACCTTACCTCTTCGGCTTGCTCTTTAGCATTGGAAATCGACTGGTCTCTTTGCTCGATAAGTGCCTGCAACTCATGCATATAAGCATTTGAATCCTTGTGCTTTACATCATTTTGTGCATGTAATGGTAGAATGGCTGCCATTAACACGAAAAGCATAGTTTTCTTCATAGGTTCTAAGTTATTTCTTTGCAAAAATACAAAATAATTGAGAGTTAAGGGTTATGAATTAAGAATTATTTCGTAATTTTGTAGCCACTTTGCGCAGACGCGCGTAAATGTAAAATGTAAAATCATCCAATTGTACAATTGTCAAATCGTAAAATCAAATTATGGATAAAAACACGATAACAGGATTCTTGCTCATAGCATTGGTGTTGATTCTATTCTCATGGTGGAGCCGTCCCAGTGAGGCACAACTCAAGGAGATGGCTCGTCAAGATAGCATAGCACAAGTGGAACAAGCCAAACTGGCAGAACAGGAAAAACAAAAGGTGGCAAAAGACTCAGTAAATGAGCGCATAGCCTCCGTGGATTCCACTTCTGCCTTCTTTAGTGCCAAGCAAGGAGAAGTCTCAAACATCACCCTGAAGAATGAGAAAGTGACCGTAACCCTCTCGACACAAGGAGGCGTTATTGAAAGTGCTGTACTATCAGAATACCAGAACCAACAGAAAGAGAATGTGGTTTTGCTCTCGAAGGACGATAGCCATTTCAGTTACACACTTGAGACAAAGGCTGAGAACATCAAGAGCGAAGACATCTTCTTCCAAGTAGCCGAGCAAAGTGACTCCAGCGTTACACTGACCACAGCCGTAACAGGAGGCGAACTGAGACTGAAATATCTCCTTCATCCAGACTCTTATATGATGGACTTCATCATTGAGAGTGAAGGACTCGACAACCTATTCTCCCCTTCTACCAAGCACATTGATATCGCCTGGGAAAACCGCATTCAGCAACAGGAGAAAGGTGGTTCGTTCGAGAATCGCTATGCTGCACTCACCTATAAGATTAAGGATGAGGGTACTAAGAAGCTGAACGAAATGAAGGATGTCACCAAGCAGGTGGACAAGCAACTCGACTGGATTGACTTCAAAGACCAGTTCTTCTCGAGCATCATCATTGCTCATCAGGACTTCCAAAACGTAAGTCTTCAAAGCACACCTGAGGAAAAGAATTCGGGCTATCTGAAGTATTATAACGCCCAGATGCAAACCTTCTTTGACCCCAGTGGCAAGCAAGCTACTGAGATGCAGTTCTATTTGGGTCCCAATGATTTCCACACGCTGAAGTCCACTAATAAGCTTTCCTTGAGCGATAAGAACCTGAAGTTGCAGAATCTGGTTTACTTCGGATGGCCTATCGTGAAGTGGATCAATCGTTTCTTCATCCTCTATCTCTTCGATTGGCTCACGGGCTTTGGCCTGAATATGGGTATTGTCCTGCTGTTGTTAACCCTCATCGTAAAGGCACTCGTATATCCTGCCACCAAGAAGAGCTATCTGGCAAGTGCTCGCATGAGAGTGCTCAAACCCGAAATGGACAAATTGAATGCCAAATATCCCAAGCAGGAAGACGCCATGAAGAAGCAGCAAGAGATGATGCAACTCTACTCCCAATATGGTGTAAGTCCTATGGGCGGTTGCCTTCCTATGCTCATCCAGATGCCCATCTGGATTGCACTCTTCAACTTCATCCCCAATGCCATAGAACTGCGTGGAGAAAGCTTCCTGTGGGCTAACGACCTCAGTGCTTATGACGATGTTATCCGTTGGGGTAAGAACCTGTGGCTCATTGGAAACCATATCAGCATATTCTGCTTATTGTTCTCCGTGACAAACATCATCAACACTTGGATTTCCATGCGTCAACAACAGTCTAATGCTATGATGAGTCAGGAACAACAGGCACAAATGAATATGATGCAATGGATGATGATTATCATGCCTGTAGCTTTCTTCTTCATGTTCAACGACTACAGTTCAGGTCTTTCCTACTACTACTTCCTCTCTGGTCTTACCACCATCCTCATCATGTGGGGATTGCGCAAGTTTACGGATGATAACAAACTCCGTCAGCAATTGGAAGACTATAAGGCTCGTCACGCTAACGACCCCAAGAAGATGGGAGGATTTGCCGCACGACTGGAAGCCATGCAGAAGATGGCAGAGGAACAACAAAGAATGAGAAACAAAAAATAATGATATGAAAAGGAATTTCATTTATCTTTTGACTTTTACCATTTTTGCAATGAGCGCTTGCAAACAGTCAGACGAGAACATCATCACACGAAGCGACATTAAGCTCGAGAACGACATCATGACACCTGAAGCCCTGTGGGCAATGGGAAGAATTGGTTCGTATAGTGTTTCGCCTGATGGAGAGAAAGTAGCCTATCAAGTTAGTTACTACAGCGTAGAAGAGAACAGAAGTAATACAGTACTTTACTGTCAGGTACTTAGCGATACCACAGCGAACTTGCTTGGCTTAGGTTCTGACCCAGTTTGGCTTTCCAACGACAAGATTGCTTTTGCATCCAAAGGCGAAGTGTGGACTATGAACACTAAAGGTAAGGCTCGCAAACAACTGACTAAGACCGATGGTGAAGTGGAAGGTTTCCTCTTCTCTCCCGACCAAAAGAAGGTGATCATCATCAAGCAAGTGCCTTATTACGACATCATACAGAAGCGTCCTGCTGATCTTCCTAAGTCAACTGGTCGTTTGGTTACTGACCTCATGTATCGCCATTGGGACCACTATGTGGAGAGCATCCCTCATCCCTTCATCCTTGACTTGGAAACAGGAGAGGAAAAGGATATCCTCGAAGGTCTTCCCTATGAGTGTCCTATGGAACCCTTTGGAGGTATTGAACAACTGGCTTGGAGCCCTGATAGTAAACAGATTGCTTATACTTGCAGAACCAAAACGGGTCTCATGATGAGCATCTCCACCGATAGCGACATTTTCCTTTATAATGTAGAAGACGGAGATGTAACCAACCTTTGCAAACCTAATGACTATGAAATTCCTGAGGTTGATCCTACAAAGACTTTAGCAACTCAGGCTGTTAATCAGAATGAGGTTGACTATCAAGTTGGTTATGACCAGAATCCCAAGTTCTCACCTGATGGTCGTTATCTTGCATGGTCAAGCATGGAACGAGATGGTTATGAAGCTGATCGCCTTCGTCTGTGCATCTATGACTTGAAGGAGAAAACAAAGCAGTATGTAACAGAATCCTTCGATTCCAATGTTGATGATTTCGTATGGGCTCCAGACAATAAGACCATCTATTTCCTTGGTGTTTGGCACGCTACAGAGAACCTCTACAGAACAGACCTCGAAGGTAATGTAAAGCAACTCTCTGACTACCAAGCTGACTTTGGAAGCCTGCAAATCATTGATGACACGCATTTAATGATGGAACAACACAATTACTTCCATCCTGCCGATCTCTATCTTGCTTCAGTAAGTGGTGATACCATCACTACCCTCCAACAAGTTACTCATGAGAACGATCACATCCTCTCACAAATAGCAGCAGGAGAAAGCGAAGCCCGTTGGATTAAGACCACTACAGGTGAGGATATGCACTACTGGATTATCAAGCCTCCTCACTTCGATCCCAACAAGAAGTACCCCACCCTGCTCTTCTGTGAAGGTGGTCCACAAAGTCCTGTTAGCCAGTTCTGGTCGTATCGTTGGAACTTCATGATTATGGCCGCACAAGGCTATGTAATCATTGCCCCCAACCGTCACGGATTACCAGGTTTTGGATTAGCTTGGCAAGAGGAAATCTCTGGTGACTGGACTGGTCAATGTATGCTCGACTATCTGGCAGCAATCGATGATGCTTGTGAGAATCTTCCCTATGTCGACAAAGACCATCTGGGAGCAGTTGGTGCTTCGTTTGGTGGTTTTAGTGTTTATTATTTGGCTGGTCATCACGATGGACGTTTCAAGTGCTTCATTTCTCACGATGGTGCCTTCAACCTTGATGCTATGTACACAGAGACGGAAGAGAACTGGTTCTCGAACTGGGAATATGACGATGCTCCTTGGAACAAAGATATGACAGCTCGCGCAAAGAAGACATATGACAACTCACCTCATCGCTTTGTAGATAAGTGGGACACCCCCATCCTCTGCATTCATGGTGAGAAGGACTATCGCATTAATGCCACTCAAGGAATGTCTGCTTTCAATGCTGCTCGTATGCGTGGTATAGAGGCTCAACTGCTCATATTCCCTGATGAGAACCACTGGGTATTGAAACCTCAGAATGGTGTCCTTTGGCAACGCACCTACTTTGCTTGGCTCGATAAGTGGCTAAAGTAATACCCCCAACAACGCAATATAGAAATAACAAAATATCATGACTCAAGAAATTCAAAAAACATTACGCGACAGTGCTGGAATGCGCTGGACTGCTTTGCTGCTATTGGCATTAGCCATGTTCTGCAGCTACATCTTTATGGACATCCTCTCTCCCATTAAGGACCTCATGCAGGAAACAAGAGGTTGGGACTCCACAGCCTTCGGAACCATGCAAGGCTCAGAGGTATTCCTTAATGTGTTTGTCTTCTTCCTCATCTTTGCAGGTATCATCCTCGACAAGATGGGTGTTCGTTTCACGGCCTTGCTTTCAGCTACCGTCATGCTTGTTGGTGCTCTCATCAAATGGTATGCTGTTGCTCCTGCTTTCATGGGTAGTAACCTCGAGACTTGGTTTACCAACCACCTTAACTATATTCCTTTATTCGACGAGTTAGGGGTATCGCCATTCTATGAAGGTATGCCCGCCTCTGCTAAGTTTGCTGCTGTAGGCTTTATGATTTTTGGTTGTGGCGTGGAGATGGCTGGTATCACAGTAAGTCGTGGTATTGTTAAGTGGTTCAAAGGTCGTGAAATGGCACTTGCTATGGGTAGTGAAATGGCACTTGCTCGTCTGGGTGTAGCCACTTGCATGATATTCTCTCCCTTCTTTGCCAAGTTGGGAGGCCAGGTAGAGGTAAGCCGTAGTGTAGCCTTTGGTGTGGTATTGCTTTGCATAGCCCTGATAATGACCATTGTCTATTTCTTCATGGATAAGAAGCTCGACAGTCAGACAGGAGAAGCTGAAGAGAAGGACGATCCCTTCAAGGTTAGTGACCTTGGTAAGATTCTCACCGACTCTGGTTTCTGGTTGGTAGCTCTGCTTTGCGTGCTTTACTATTCGGCAATCTTCCCCTTCCAAAAGTATGCCGTAAATATGCTTCAGTGCAACCTTACGCTTACAGAACCTTCCGCCGACTCATTTTGGGCAAGCAATCAGGTTACCATTATCCAGTACATCATCATGCTCATTGTTGCTGCTGCAGGCTTTGCCTCGAACTTCCAAAAGAAGAAGGGCATGAAATATGGTTTGCTCACACTCTCCATCGTAGCTCTCGTCACCTATTGTTATATGGGTTACATGCGTCAGTCTGCAGAAAGCATCTTTGCCGTATTCCCCTTGTTGGCTGTGCTCATTACCCCCATCCTTGGCAGTTATGTCGACCATAAGGGTAAGGCCGCCTCTATGCTAGTACTTGGCTCTCTTCTCCTTATTGCTTGTCACCTCACCTTTGCCTTCGTTCTACCTTTGTTCAAGGGTAATGCCGTTGGAGGTATCATCATAGCTTATGTTACCATCCTCGTTCTGGGAAGCTCATTCTCTCTCGTCCCCGCTTCTTTGTGGCCCAGTGTTCCCAAATTGGTGGATGCAAAGGTGATAGGTAGTGCTTATGCGCTTATCTTCTGGATTCAGAACATTGGTCTCTGGCTCTTCCCCTTGCTCATTGGTAAGGTGCTTGATAAGACCAATCCCGGTGTAACAGATCCCACACAGTTCAACTACACAGCTCCCCTGGTTATGCTTGCTTCATTAGGTGTTGCTGCTCTCATTCTGGGACTTGTGCTGAAGGTTGTTGACCGTCGCAAGGGTATTGGTCTTGAAGAACCCAACATCAAATAAGAATGTGGCTTCGAGTAATCATACTATTCATCATGTTCGGCTTCTCCATTCCTGGCAGTAGCCAAAGAATGTATGACCGCAGTGGCGCACTGATTGGTAGATTCGATAATGGAAGAGTCTATGATCACTCTGGCTCATTAAGAGGTAGAGTTGAGAACAATCGCTTCTACAACTCCTCTGGTGGCTATGCTGGTTATGAGAGAGATGGCAGGTTCTATGACCACTCTGGTGCTCTACTCGGATATACCAATGATGATAGATTCTACAATAATACTGGGGCGTATATGGGCCAGATAAAAGATGGACGTGTTTATGACCATACTGGTGCATTGATAGGTCGTGCTGAAAACGTCTCCAAAGTTATTATAGGTCTGGTATTCTTTTATGGAATATACCCACTACGATGAAACTGATTGAATAGTATAATTAGAACAAAAAAGAATCGAGAGCCCCGAAAGACTCTCGATTTTTTATTGCATTATGCCTATATTGCATTATGCCATTATAGACTTCATACTAACATTACATAACACCATCGCGACGTAACTTCTCTTGCCACTTCCATGCTGAGCGGAGAACATCCTCTGTAGGAGTATCTGCCTTCCAACCAAGAACACGGTTGGCCTTATCAACATTTCCCCAAACCTTTTCGATGTCACCCTCACGACGAGGTGCATACTCCCAAGGAAGCTTGACACCGGTAGCCTTCTCAAAGCCTTCAACTACCTCAAGGGTAGAGAGACCATGACCAGTACCAATATTAAATACTTCCACTGCATCACCATTACCCTCAAGTACACGAGTCATAGCCTTTACATGAGCCTTAGCAAGGTCAACTACATAGATGTAGTCGCGAATGCAAGTTCCATCGGGAGTGTCATAGTCATTACCAAATATCTTCAGTTGCTTACGCACTCCGATAGCTGTCTGTGTAACAAAGGGAATAAGGTTCATGGGAACACCTATAGGCAATTCACCAATCTCTGCAGAGGGGTGTGCACCAATGGGGTTGAAGTAGCGCAAGATAACACTCTTGATTGGAGCACCAGAGTGAACGTAATCTTGAATGATCTCTTCATTAATCTGCTTCGTGTTACCATAGGGAGAAAGAGCCTTCTGTATGGGAGCTTCCTCTGTAACAGGCAGATTCTCCTTGGTGGGTTGACCATAAACTGTGCAACTTGATGAGAAGATGATGCCCTTAACATCATACTTAGGCATAAGTTCAAGCAGGTTGATGAGAGAGACGATATTGTTGCGATAGTACAGCAATGGTTTCTCTACACTCTCACCTACAGCCTTGGAGGCAGCAAAGTGGATGATACCCTTAATCTGAGGATATTTCTTAAATACTCCCTCTGTGGCTTCCAAATCGCGAAGGTCAACCTGTTCAAAAGCAGGACGCTGACCTGTAATTTTCTCTATGCCATCAAGCACTTCGATGCGTGAATTACTCAAGTTGTCAACGATTACAACATCATAACCTGCTTCCTGTAATTCCACTGTGGTATGCGAGCCAATGAAACCGCATCCACCAGTAACTAAAATAGTTTCTTTCATAGTACTTTTTTTAGGGACAAGGGGCAAGGGGCAAGGGGCAAGAGAAATGTATTGACCAATGCGACCTCCGACCTTATCTAGTTATTATTAATTTTATTTTTCTCTTCAATCGAAGTCCTAAGCCCTAATATCATTCGCGCTAATACCCTGTTATTCTCATCCATCGCTTCTAGAGTATCAGAAGAGAGTCACTTATGTGGGTAAGGAGCAGTAGACAGGGGGCAGGAGAAATATTCAGTAATTTATTATTTACAAGCAGCAAGCGTATCCTCTTGCCCCCTGCCCCTTCTCACTTCTCACTCAAATAATTTTGCAAGTCCGTTGTTAACTCCAGAGAAGCCCATGAAAGCCATAGAGAGAAGACCTGCAACTACAAGGGCAATAGCCATTCCTTGCATACCCTTGGGAACATCCATACGAGAGAGTTGTTCACGAATGCCTGCAAACACAATCAATGCCAATCCGAAACCTATGGCCGTACAGAGGGCGAACCATACGCCCGTAACCAAATTATGTTCCATACCAGCAGCATCGTAAGTGCCGTTACCCACAAGAATGGCAACACCAAGGATGCAGCAGTTGGTAGTAATCAAGGGCAAGAAAACGCCAAGAGCTTGATACAAAGCAGGACTAACCTTCTTCAGTACAATCTCTACCATTTGCACAAGAGCTGCGATAACGAGGATGAAAGCAATCGTCTGCAAGTATTCAAGTCCAAAGGCATTGAGAACATATATTTGAATTAGATATGTTACCAACGTGGCAATAACAAGCACAAAGGCAACAGCTGCAGACATACCAATGGCAGTCTCTACTTTCTTCGACACGCCCAGGAACGGACAGATGCCGAGGAACTGACTCAGAACGATATTATTAACGAATATCGCTGTAATGAATATTAATATGAATGCCATAGTCGTTATGCCTTTTTAATTTTGTTAAACACAGCTATCAAATAACCCAACACGATAAATGCACCTGGGGCAAGTACGAACAGGAGTGCGCCATATTGCTCGGGGAAGCAAGTTATATTGAACACTTTACCCGTACCAAGCAACTCACGGCAAGCACCCAGGAGAGTGAGAGCCCAAGTGAAACCAAGTCCGATACCAAGGCCATCAAAAATAGATGGAATGGCTCCATTCTTAGCAGCAAAAGCCTCTGCACGCCCCAGAATGATGCAGTTAACCACAATTAGCGGAATAAAGAGTCCCAAAGCAGCATCCACACCAGGAGCATAAGCCTTGATGAGCATCTGAAGAATGGTAACCAATGAAGCGATAACCACAATATAGCAAGGGATGCGTACCTGATCGGGAATGAGGTTCTTAATGAGAGAAATAATGAGGTTCGAGAACACCAATACAGCCAGCGTAGCCAAACCCATAAACATACCGTTCAGCGCACTGCTGGTCGTTCCCAACGTGGGACACATACCCAACAGGAGCACAAACGTCGGGTTCTCCTTAAAGAGACCATTGAGAAATACTTTTATGTTATTCATAATTATCAATTGTCTATTGTTAATTAATTTGAGCAGTAGCTCCCGTCTGGGCATCTTCCTGTTCTCGCTCACTTAGAGCTGCATAAGCAGCATTTACACAACGGAGGAAGGCACGACTGGTGATAGTAGAGGCAGTAATGGCATCAACCTCTCCCCCATCCTTCGATACGGTAAGGTTTCCTGCTTGCTTACCTATAATGTCACCTTTCTGACCTTTTTGGAACCATTCACCAGCCTTGGCACCAAGACCTGGAGTTTCACTTGTCTCCAAAACTTGATAACCTTGGATAAGACCTTCAGCATTAAAGCCTACTAGTACGGACAGTTTTCCACCGAAGCCATTAAGATCAGTAGCCTGAACGGCCACACCCTTATCGGTCTGATATATTATGGCACCACTCTCAAGTGTGTCGGGAGTTTCCACTACAACTTCATCAGCAGCCAATACAGCCTTTATGCCATCACTCAATTGCTTAGCCTTAATCTGCTCAATAGGACCTGCCGTAACACTATTAACATACCCAAGTGCCAAACCAGCAATAAGTGCTATCGAGGTCAGCACAAGTGCCATATTAGGCAAAGTAGATTTCAGTTTCTTCATTTTGCTGCCTCCTTTCCAATTACTTCGCCAAAGCGCTTAGGTTTGCAATATACATTAATCAAGGGGGTGAATGCATTCATAATGATGATTGCAAACGACATACCTTCGGGATAAGCGCCCCAGTTACGAATAACCACTGTAAGCAAACCGATGCAAACACCAAAGATAAGTTGTCCTTTGTGGCTCATAGGCGAAGTCACATAATCCGTTGCCATGTAGCATGCACCAAGGATCATACCTCCGGAGAAGACAACCTGCAAGGGATTAGCATAAATGGGATTGGCCAGATGAAGCAAGCCAGCAAAGACAACAACCGTTGCGATGATGCTTACGGGAATGTGCCAAGTAATAATCTTGCGCCATAGCATAAATGCACAACCGATAAGCAATAATAAAGCACTTACCTCACCCATAGAACCCTCGGTCTGTCCAAGGAACATTTCAAGGCTCGAAGGAAGGTCATTAAGTATGGATGCATCCTTCTCCAAGATAGCTTTCTGCATCAGACTCAAAGGTGTAGCACCCGAATAGCCATCAATATGGTCGAGAACATTGTCCGACCAAGAGGTCATCTGAACGGGGAAACTAATCAACAAGAACACGCGACCAGCCAAGGCTGGGTTGAAGATGTTCTGCCCAAGTCCACCAAACGTGAGTTTACCAACACCAATAGCAAACAAGGCGCCCAGAATAATTATCCATATCGGAAGATTGCTGGGAAGATTGAAGCCAAGGAGCAAACCAGTGAGAATGGCAGAGCCATCAAGTATGGTCAAACGATCACGCTTCAAAATAAACTTGGTAATGGCCCACTCGAAAATGACGCAGGACAACACCGAAGCCAGCATAACCTTAACAGCACCCAAGCCGAAGAAGCAAAAGCTTGCAATCAAGGCAGGAAGTAAGGCTATGCAAACACCATACATGTTCTTTTGTACAGAGTCGCCTCCGTGAACATGCGGTGAAAGGGATATTGTTAATTTATTAGCCATATTTATCTATTTTCAATGTTCAATCTATTTGGCACTTCTTGCTCTAATGATTCCCATTACAGTTGCCTTACCCAGACGAATGTAATCCAACAAAGGACGATGGCTGGGACAAGTAAACTGACAAGAACCACACTCGATGCAACTGGTGATATCATCCTGTTCGGCAGCATCCCAATCGCGTAACTCACTTACTTTTGACAAGAGATAAGGCTCAAGTCCCATAGGACAAGCACCTACGCACTTAGCACAGCGAATGCAAGGTTCAGCCTCTGCACGCTTGGCTTCATCTTCCTTCATAATGAGAAGACCACTCGAACCCTTTGTCATAGGTACATCAATACTCAAGAGAGCTTTTCCCATCATAGGACCGCCACCGATAATCTTACCAGTATCCTCGGGAAGGCCTCCGCATTCATCAATCAACTGACTAAATGGAGTTCCCAAACGAGCAAGTAAGTTGGAGGGTTTACTTAAGCTCTTACCAGTAACAGTAATGATACGGTCAATCAAAGGCTTATTCTTCATCACTGCCTGATAGATGGCAAAGATGGTTCCTACATTCTGAACAATAGCACCCGTATCAATAGGCAATGCAGGAGGAGCAGGAACTTGACGCTTAATGACAGCATCAATCAACTGCTTCTCACCACCTTGAGGATATTTTACTTTCAAAGGCACTACCTCAATTTCAGGATACTGCTTAGCCTTCTCGGTCATAAGTTCGATGGCGTCTGGCTTATTGCGTTCAATGCCGATGTAGCCTTTCTTGACATTAACTGCTTTCATAACAAGCTGAAGTCCAACGAGAATCTCATCAGGGTGCTCCAGCATTAATCGATGGTCGGCAGTAAGATAAGGCTCACACTCAACGGCATTCACAATCACGCACTCTGCAACCTTACCAGGAGGAGGACACAATTTGACATGAGTGGGGAAAGTAGCTCCACCCATACCAACAATACCTGCAGTTTTTATCTTGTCAACGATAGTCTTACTGTCCAAATCAGGGCAATCGGCAAGTTTCACAAGGTCGGTAGTACGATCTATACCTTCCTCCCATTCGTCGCCTTCCACGTCAACAACTACTGCCATTCGGCGAAGTCCGCTGGCATCAAGAACCACATCTACTTTATTTACCTTTCCACTTACACTCGAGTAAATGGGAGCACTTACAAAGCCTCCGGCTTCGCCCAATAGGGTTCCCACCTTCACCACATCACCTTTCTTAACAACGGGATTGGCAGGAGCACCAATGTGTTGGAACATGCTGAACACTGCTTGCTTAGGCAACTGAGCCTCACGAATGGGACTACCGGCAGACAGCTTATTTTCTTCGGGGTGAACACCACCAATGCTAAATGTCTTCATAATTACTGTTCTGCTTTAACGGGTTCAACATTAGGAGTAGTTGGGGTCTGAGGAGCTTTCGGGGTTTCAGCCGTCTCAGCCTTAGGTTTTCTTGGTGGCATATTGAAGGAATGAATGGCACCCTTCGGGCAAGCCTCCTCGCACTTGCGACAAAGCTTGCACTTCTCTGCGTCGATGTAAGCGAGATTCTTTGTCAAGGTAATAGCCTCGAACTTCTCACAAACCTTCACGCACTTACCGCAACCGATACAAGAGGCCTTACACCACTTATTGGCAATAGCACCTTTGTCCTTGTTGTTGCAGAGCACCACCATACGACGGTTCTTCGGACCTTTGAGACGAACCTCGATAATCTGACGCGGACAAGCCTTGGCACATGCACCACAAGCCGTACACTTCTCTTCGTCAACCTCAGGAAGCAAAGTCTCAGGATTAATGTGAATGGCATCGAACTGACAAGAAGCAACACAATCGCCACAGCCGTAGCAACCATAGGAGCAACCCGTATCACCCATACCAATCATCTGTTCAACCTTGCAACTCTTTGCTCCGTCGTAAGTTACCAAACGAGGACGATTCTCGCACGAGCCATTGCATCGAACAACAGCCACTTTGGGAGCCGAAGCCTCAACTGTCATTCCAAGTATGCCTGCGACCTGCTCCATCACGGGTTGCCCGCCTACAGGACAAAGCAAGCCCTCAAGCGACCCCTTCTCATCAGTTGCCTTCACACAGGCACCTGCAAAACCGGCGCAACCAGGAAAACCGCAACCTCCACAGTTTGCTTGCGGAAGTACGGCACTTACCTGCCCAATGCGCTCATCCTCATGCACCGCAAACCTGCGCGATGCGAAATAGAGCAGCAAGGCAGCAATAAGCCCGATAGCGCCCAAGGCAATAATTGCCAAAAGGATTGGATTCATGATTTGTTTGTATTATTTAATTGTTTATGATTTAATGCGAAAGGAAAAGCGTCGTTGCATCTGATTGCGAAACGCATATAATATAATATAGTATAGTATAAGGGATGCTAAAGCCAGTAGTGCAGCAACTCCAGCATTGAGGTATGAGGCCGAAATCATCAGCACCGCCATAAGCAGAACAAGGGGTATCACATAAGCCCACAAGGTTGCACGTAAGCCTAAACCCACCTCACCGACTATAGTCACTTCCTGACCAATATTGTAACGGTGAGGGGCGTCGCAAGTTATCTCCACCACTTTCTCGTTCTTTTCCGAACTATGGCACAAGTGGGCAGCAGCACAAGCAGAGCAAGCAGTTTCTTGCACAATAGATACGAAAACACCGTGGGACACTACACGTTCCACGACACCACGATGCTCGATTTGCCGTCCATTCATATATAAAATCCCATAAACTCTCGCAAATATACAAAATAAATCTCATATGAATCGTTGATATATCGTTTTTTTGTATTACTTTTGCATTAATAACCTTAAACTTTGAATGAAATGAAGGTATTTTGGAAGCCAATTATTGCTGTTTTCGTATTCATTTTGATGGAGCTTCTCGTTGGAGGAATTATTGGTTGGATAGGTGTTGCCGCTAAGTTTGGCGAGGTAGGAAAGGCCACCATGATAGCACTTGGTCTCATCATAAGTGGAGTGCTCACCGTTTGCATCCTGCATAGGATGAAAATGATAAAATGGAGAGTCGTTAATCCCAAATACATAAGCTGGAGAAAAGCACCTCTTGCTATTGTAGGTGCATTAATGGGCATTATCGCCGCCAACCTCTTGAATGAAAAGGTCGACTTGCCCAACTCGATAGAGGCATTAATGGGCAATCTTTGCCATTCGTTCTGGGGAGTGTTAGCCATCGCCATTATTGGTCCTATCATAGAGGAAATAGTTTTCCGCGAGGGCATTATCGGCTATCTCATCCGTCGCGGTCAACACAGGTGGGTTGCCATACTCTTTTCTGCATTGATGTTCGGCATCATTCACCTCAATCCAGCGCAGATTCCCTTTGCCTTCATAATGGGTGTTGTCTTGGGTGTAGTTTATGTTAAGAGCCATAGTATAGTCCTGACCAGCATCATTCACATCCTAAACAACTCTATTGCCGTTGTGGAAACACTTGCTTTAGGAGAGCGTGCAAACGATATCAGCTATGCAGAGCTTTTAGGAGGCTCTGGCATTGCATGGGTTTATATTATCATTTGCACGGGGCTATGCATTCTCTTCCTTATGGAGTTCTGGAAACAATATCACAGAAAGCACATTACCCGCAACGACGAAGATGAGCATCACCACCACCATCATCATAACCACCATCATAACGTGGAGAAACTGACAGCCGAGATTGCACAACCCCAAGCCGACGCAATAGTAAAGCAGGACGAAGAGCTTGTACAACCTTAAGCCATTGCTTGAGCAACCTCAAGCCCTTGCTTGTATAAGCTTAAGCGCTCGCTTGTACAATCTCGAACCTCAGATTAAGTAAATTCAAACCCACATAAAATATTGAAAGGGCCCTACCTCACGGCGGAGCCCTTTCGCTGTTGTTTGGAATAATCTATTAGAATAAAATTTTTAACTGTTTTGGTTTTTAAGCCTCGGTTGTCTCGGCGTTAGTCTCTGTAGCTTCTGTGTTCTCTGATGCAGCAGCTTCTGCCTCGGCCTTAGCAGCAGCTTCAGCAGCCTTCTTCTCGGCTACCTTCTCCTGTACTTTGGCGTTAGCCTTCTTCTCAGCCTCCAAGCGAGCTGCCTCAGCAGCCTTCTTGTCTGCAGCAAGCTTTGCAGCAATAGCATTCAGACCCTTTTGGCGATCTGCCTTCCATGCCTCAAACTTAGCCTCTGCAGTGGCCTCGTCAAATGCGCCCTTCTTCACACCAGCAAGCAGGTGTTTCTTCAAATACACACCTTCGCGGCTGAGAATGTTACGTACGGTGTCGGTAGGCTGTGCGCCAACGCCAACCCAATACAGGGCACGATCGAATTTCAAATCTACAGTGGCAGGATTGGTGTTAGGATTGTAAGTACCAATCTTCTCTGTAAACTTACCATCTCGTGGAGCTCTTACATCAGCGATAACGATGCTGTAGAAGGCATAGCCTTTACGACCGTGACGCTGTAATCTAATTTTTGTTGCCATTAGTTAAAATTTTTATTTAATAGGTTTGAAATATGCTGCCAACCCGTGACAGCGGCTGCAAAGGTACGAATTATTTATGAATTACAAGTTATTAATTCACAATTTTTTTCCACAAGAGGGCAAAATAACTTATGCAAGCTCACTTAGTTCAAGCCAGCGCATGCTCTTTTCATCCAGTTCTGCCTCAAGTTCGGGCAAGCGCTTAGATTTTTCTGTAATCTCATTCACAGACAAAGATGCACCCGAAAGAGCCGAGATGATTGCTTGTTTTTCTTCCTCCAAAGCATCTATCTCCTTTCCCAGTTGCTCGTATTCCCTACGCTCATTATAGGAAAGGCGACGTTTCTCCTCCGTCTTTCGAGGTCTTTGTCGAGGTTCGGTCTTTGTGGAAGATTGGTTTTCGGGTTTCGGCTGTAATTTCAACCACTCGCGATATTGCGTGTAATTGCCGGGGAAATCTTGTATCCTACCCTCTCCATTAAAGACAAGCAAGTGGTCGACAACCTTATCCATGAAGTAGCGATCGTGACTGACAACAATCACACACCCACTAAAGTCTTGCAGATATTCCTCAAGGATTTGCAAGCTCAAGATATCGAGGTCGTTTGTCGGCTCGTCAAGTACCAGGAAATTGGGGCTTTGCATCAGCACGAGACATAGTTGCAAACGACGCTGTTCGCCACCCGAAAGCTTATAGACATAATTCTGTTGTTGTTCGGGTGGGAACATAAAGTGTTGCAAGAACTGCATTGCCGTAAGATGACGCCCTCCTCCCAAATCGACATACTCTGCTTTCTCACGCACTACGTCTATGACCTTCTTCTGCTGGTCAACAGGCATATTATCTTGAGAAAAATAGCCAAAGCGAACTGTATCACCTACAACAAAGCGACCGCTATCAGGCCTAACCATTCCCAAAAGCATTTTCACGAAGGTGGACTTGCCCGTTCCATTAGCACCGACAATACCCATTTTCTCGAAGCGAGAGAAATTGTAATAGAAATCCTTCAATATCGTAAGTTCGCCAAAACTCTTACTCACGTATTCTGCCTCAAATATCTTCGAACCGATGTATGAAGACTTGACGTGCAAGCGCATACGTCGCTCTTCCATCCTTTGCTTGGCTATCTTCTCCAGCTCATAGAAAGCCTCTTCGCGATAACGAGCCTTATGTCCGCGAGCCTGAGGCATTCGGCGCATCCAATCAAGTTCCGTGCGATAGAGATTCTGCGCTCGAGCTACTCTGGAATTTAATGCATCGACTCTCTCTTGGCGTTTCTCCAGATAATAGCTGTAATTGCCCCGATAGGTGTAAATCGTCTCATTGTCGAGTTCCATAATTACGGAGCAAACCCTATCGAGGAAATATCTGTCGTGAGTAACCATAAGGAGGGTTATGGAAGTGCGAGAGAGGTATTTCTCAAGCCATTCTATCATCTCTAGGTCGAGGTGGTTGGTAGGCTCGTCCAATATCAAGAAGTCAGGTTCGATAGTGAGGACATTGGCCAAAGCAACACGCTTCAACTGCCCACCCGATAGTTCGGAGAGTGGTTGATTCAGGTCCGTTATCTTTAGCTTAGTGAGTATCTGTGCCGAACGTATTTCACATTCGAGTTGCTTCTCCTCATCCAATTGCGACCAACCAAGATGCCAGCCTGCCGCCTCCTTAACAGTCATATCCATCGGATAATGGGGCATTTGCTCCAGATATCCCACTCGAAGGTCCTTACGATATATTACACTGCCCTCGTCCGCACTATCCTTGCCTGCCAGAATATTGAGCAAAGTGGTTTTACCCGTTCCGTTCTGCGCAATCAGACCCACATGCTGTCCCTCAGCAATGCCAAAACTGACATCGGCAAACAACAGCCTGTCGCCCACGCTTCGCGTTAGCCCACTTACTTGAATATAGGGATTAACCTGTGCCATCGAGTAAAATATCTGCGAAGATAATGTAATTTGGCGAGATAAACAAATTCTTGGCAAAAAGATGCTTTCGTAACAACCGAAATTGATATTAGGCCTTAGACGCAACGAAAATAGGTTCAATGACCAATGAACATAGGTTCGATTGCTAACGAACATAGGCCTTATTGCAGAAGACCTAAGGGCTTTTGCTGGAAGACAAAGGTTCAAAGACTGTAAGACAGAATAAAACAATATTTTAGGGCTCAAGAATGAGGGCCTTATCACTTTTTTCAATTTTCTTTTTCTTTATTATAATTTTATTTGTAAATTTGTAGCATGTTACATTAAGCTAATGAAAATATGAAAAAAACATTCTATTTATCGGGCCTCCTCCTTGGCTTTGTAATGTGTATCATGACCTTATCGTCTTGTGGTGAAGATGATTTGCCAGAGGTCCTCGAAAGTGAAATCATTGATACAGGCATCGATAAAGATGTTTCCGTGAAACAGGTTAAGATGAAGAATGGAACGGTGGGAACCAAACTGACCTATAAGTCGTGGATTAAGGTCAACAGCGTGACAAGAGCCACACATTCCGATGTCGTTTCTGTAACATTGAATGATGTTTTTCACAACGTAGACACTATATGTTATGTTGAACCGTGGGGGCTTTCCAACGGCTACGCTACGGATATTTCCTATCGAGAGAAAGGAACCCACAAGGACGGTTTCGTAACCACAATCGATTCGGCAATGGTTTATACGGTTACCTTTGATGAATTCTCTTTTGAGTATGAACTCGAGTATCAGGTTGCCGTCTATGATGATGGTGTGACTAAAGAAACTATGCCTTATTATAAAATTACGAAAATAAGAGACAATGGGTACAAAGTAGAGGATTTAGACTATTCTGTTGAAAAGAATTTTCGCTTCGATGACATAACATCAGTATATCTGCGTAAAAACCTCTCCCATTCAATAACAGTAGAACTAAACGGAAATGACTATGTCTTGAATGCCAACGTAATGTTAAAGAGGATATTGGGAACGCATCCGTGCGTTGTTTCTAGCGAATTATTAGATAGTGGTATTTCAGATATTGAAAGCGATACAAGGGTTACAACTTATAACAGTTGGATTAAACTAAAACATCACTATTCTGATAATAGGAGTGAAACTAAAACCTATGAAACAAAACTGATGGGAAAATTGGATTACGAACCCAATTCATGGAAAGTATTGGAAAATGTTGACATCTCATTCCTCAAGGCAGAAAAGGAATTAATGGAACAAGAAAATGTATATTGGAATGATGATGTACAAACTGTTGATTGGATATATAATTTTGCCCTTGAATATAATCTTTTTACATTACCTTATAAACTACACGAAGAGCATGCTTATTTTGACAATATTGTTGCAAGATTCGATTTGCCATGTTTACAATACGGAGAAGTTAAGGAAGAGCATGATGTTAAACTGATTGGCACATACTCGGAAGGTGAAGATCGCCAATACGATGAGTATGTTTTTATTGGTTTGACAAAGATTAAGTTTGGCAAAGAATGGCAGTTGACGGAAGATGATTTTCAAATCTTTGTTTACAGATAATTGCATTGCTGACGATTCATCCTTATCTGTTCTCAAATAAACCTTTTTCTCAAGAATAAATCTCAAAGCCCTTTCTCCGCGATTAGGGAGAAAGGGCTTTAATTCACGCTATACCATAGGCTTTCATTATGTAAGAAAGAGAATAAAAGAGTATTTCCTTAGTTTATCATACCTTTCTTGCTCCGATAAACTACGCAAGCGTCCCAAAGGGCCGAGCGGACCTGCGGTCGAAATAGGCTGCATCTCGGCAATTCCAAATAAAGAACAGGAGCGATGCTCCTCGACCTATGGTCTAACATTACGGAAGGAATGAAACTAAAAATAATTTTTTATGTCATTCTTCCATAATTTTCCGTTCTTTATTTGGTATTTCACTCAATTTGCACTATCTTTGCAGTCGAAAGATTAAGCTCAATGCGTCTTTCACCTTTTCCATTTCTACATTTTACACCTTATACCTTATCATTTTATAATGCATACAAAGAGTGAACTCGAAAGCATGACTCCCGAACAACTCGTGGAGTTGGGACTGAGCATAGGCGCTCAAATGTCCAATGACAAGATGTCTCTGATTTACAACATCATAGATAAGGAATCAACAATGCCGATTCCCCCCGTGACGGAAAAGCCAAAGAAGCGCGGGAGACCTAAGAAAGAAGATAAAAAGAAAATCGAAGAAGGACCTTCTCTCTTCGAAACAGAACCTGTTGCCCCTGCAAAAGGCGAAGCCAAGAAGAAGGAGGAAGAGGCTCCTGACACTCCTGCAAAGAAGCGTGGACGCCCGAAAAAGACGAAAGAAGCGGAACCTGCCGAGGAACCTATTGCACCCGTAGCAGAACCCGAGAATACGCCTGAGGAAACTACTGCGGAGGCACCCAAAACGAAGAAAAAGCGTACGCGCATTTCCAAGTCCTCAGCACAGCCCGCCGAAGAACCCGTCGAAAGCAAGGAGAAAACTGAAGCTCAGAAGGTTGGAAAGATAACTTCCAAGGAAAAGTATTCCACTGATTTCTTCGAACGCGACGAACCAGACTTCATCATCCTTAAAGACATCGAACCGACTGAAACCTCTCAAGAAAACCCACAATTCGGCATGATGCCCGAAGATAAAGCAGTTTCCGATTTCTCACGCTTACAAGCCGAAGAGAAGGCCGAAGAAAAAGCCATCAATCCCCGTTATGACTTTGGTGAGAAGATTAAGGGCGAAGGCGTCTTGGAAGTAATGCCTGAGGGTTTCGGCTTCCTTCGTTCGAGCGACTACAATTATCTGGCTTCGCCCGATGACATATATGTAAGTCAGCAGATAATCAAGACCCTTGGCTTGAAAACAGGCGATGTGGTCGAAGGCCCAGTTCGTCCGCCACGCGAAGGCGAGAAGTATTTCCCTCTGATAAAGGCAGTAACAATTAACGGCTGCAATCCCACCATTGCACGCGACCGCAGTCCTTTCGAGCACCTGACTCCCCTATTCCCCGATGAAAAGTTCCAGCTTTGCACAGGAAAGGGCGATTCGCTCTCGTCACGTGTCGTAGACCTCTTCGCACCTATTGGTAAAGGACAACGCGCCCTCATCGTTGCACAGCCGAAAACGGGTAAGACACTGCTCCTGAAAGATATTGCCAACAGCATAGCACGCAATCATCCCGAGGCATACCTAATGATGTTGCTCGTCGACGAACGTCCCGAGGAAGTTACAGATATGGCTCGCACCGTTAACGCCGAGGTTATCGCCTCCACGTTCGACGAGCCTGCAGAAAGACACGTAAAGATTGCAGGCATCGTACTTGAGAAGGCGAAGCGCATGGTTGAGTGCGGACACGATGTAGTCATTTTCCTCGACTCCATCACCCGTTTGGCTCGCGCTTACAATACGGTTACGCCTGCCAGCGGAAAAGTGCTCACTGGTGGTGTTGATGCCAATGCAATGCACAAGCCCAAGCGCTTCTTTGGTGCTGCACGAAACATCGAAGGAGGTGGTTCGCTCACTATCATCGCAACAGCCCTAACAGATACCGGCTCAAAGATGGACGAAGTCATCTTCGAAGAATTTAAGGGTACAGGTAACATGGAGTTGCAACTCGACCGAACCTTGGCCAACAAGCGCATCTTCCCAGCTGTAAACATCGTGGCAAGTAGTACGCGTCGCGACGATCTCTTGCTCAACAACACCACACTTGAACGCATGTGGATGATGCGTAAGGTTCTGTCCGACATGAACCCCATCGAGGCGATGAACGAACTTAAGACCAGAATGGACCGAACGCTGAACAACGAAGAGTTGTTGGCTACCATGCAGTCATAAGGCATAAGCCCGAAAGAAATCGAACATAGGCTTGATGCTCTTCGAACATAGGTTCGATGCAACTCGAATATAGGTTCGAAGTGGATTGAATATAGTTTTGATGCTCGGAAGGCCTAAGGGCTTAATTCGGAAGCCCTAAGGGATTAATCCAGAAGGCCTAAGGCTTATCGCGGAAGGCCGAAGGCTTACTGACAAAAGGCATAGGTTCGAGTCGCCTGCTAATTAATCTGTATTTCAACTAATTGAAATAAAAGTTAAATTTGAATCTAAATGT